>RFSC01000047.1 GCA_009924185.1 Actinomycetota bacterium | reverse complement strand
TGAGCTGGAGATCTTTGGTTATCGTGTTGAGCTTTGAAGGAAGCGGTTCCATCGACACCACACATAGATCTAATTACGCCAGGTCCGCCTGGGTGAGCATTTATCCACTGCGTTAAGTTGTAAACCGAGCCATCGATTATTGTCCAACAGCTAGCGGCAGAATTATTTGCCCGTACCTGCTCCAGTGTGTAACCGACTACTGAAGGTGTAGGAGTAGGGGTGGGTGTGGGCGTTAAAACTACGGTAGGCGTCGGAGTTGGAGAAGGAGTCGGCGTCACTACAACAGTTGGTGTTGGAGTTGGTGTTGGAGTTGGTGTTGGAGTTACAACAACTGTTGGAGCGGGAGTAGGGGTAAACGTTGGTAAAACCGCCGGCCTAACTCTCGTACCTTTGTTCCACACCAGGCCCTTCTTGCCCTTAATGCATTTAAAACTCTTGTTCTTGTGAATCTGTACTTGATTCAGCTTTGAACATTTAGCACCAGGAGATGGCGGCTTAGAAGCGTTGGAACTGGGCGCTGAAACAAGTGCAGCAATTAGAGTAATTGCAGCAATCTTGGCAAGACCCCGAGTGTTCACGAAAAGAGGGTAAAGCACCTACAAGATATGTGCGAGTTATGAATTCCTGAGAGTTAGCCTAAAGTAGGGCAGTGATGAAAGCCTCTAAGTCTGCCCAAGAAAAACTCCTCGCTTTGCAGGCGTTGGACTCCTCACTTATTCAATTGGATCACAAAGCCCGCAATCTTCCTGTCGCGAAGTTACTGGATGACAAAACAGTCGCGCATGCTTCGGCGCGAGACTTATGTGTCGCTGCAGAGACTGAGAAAAGCGACATCAAACATGAGCTTTCTAAGTCAGAGATAGATGTCGAGCAGGTTGTTTCTAGAATTGAAAAAGATGAAAAGCGTTTAGCATCTGGATTGGGAACACCAAAAGAGTTAGAGCAGCTACAGCATGAATTGGCCTCACTTGCCAAAAGACGTGCTGAATTGGAAGAGATTGAGCTAGAGGTTATGGTGCGGATTGACGCACTTGACCAGAGGATTAACTCTTTAGCTGCAGAGCGGGATGCGCTACATACAGAGGTCACCGCTTTGGCAAAGGAAAAGGAAACTGCTCTAGATGAGATAAACAGAGCAAAGAACGCCACCATCGCAGACCGAGAGCAGTTGTCTAAAGAGGTAGAGCCTGATTTATTGGCGCTTTACGAAAAAATCCGCGCTGGCGCTGATGGAATTGGTGCAGCTCGCTTGCATGCCGGAGCCTGCCAAGGATGTAACTTGAGTATTAACGCAGCTGACCTGGCTCGCATAACCGCTTTGCCAGATGATGAGGTTGTACGTTGCGAAGAGTGCCGCAGAATCCTGGTACGCATTTAGAAATGTCACGCAGCTTTATTGTCACAGCCGACGGCGGATCCAGAGGCAACCCTGGCCCCGCAGCGTATGGTGCTGTGGTTTTCGAAGGCGGCAAGGTCCTGGCTGAGGTCTCCGGCAAAATCGGAGTAGCTACCAATAACGTCGCCGAATACCGTGGGTTGATTGCAGGATTAAAAGCCGCCCATGAAATTGATCCCAAAGCCAGAATTGAAGTGCGTCTCGATAGCAAATTGGTAGTCGAGCAGATGAGCGGCAAGTGGAAGATTCGCCATCCCGAGATGCGTGAGCTTGCTTTAGAAGCTAGAAATACTCATCCTCATGAGTTGATTGATTATGTCTGGGTGCCACGTGAATCAAACTCTCATGCAGATCGTTTAGTAAATGAAGCATTGGATGGAGTTATTTCCTCTGCCAAGGAACCAATTCGATTGAATTACTTGACGGAAAGATTGATTTCCAATGAAGTTCCAACCACTGTTTACTTGGTGCGACATGGCGAAACACCACTGACTCCATTTAGAAAATTCTCTGGAGATGGTCCGCTAAATCCAGCTCTTACCGAAAAAGGCTTAACCGAAGCTCACTTGGTGGCGATTGAAATTGCAAAGCTGGCTCCTGATGTTTTGATTACCTCTCCATTGCAGCGCACGACGCAAACCGCTGCTGCGATTTCAAAAACAACTGGCCTTGAGCCGATTGTTGATCCGATTTGGATGGAGTGCTCTTTTGGAGATTGGGATGGATTATCAATAGAGGAAGTCAGTCAGCAGTACCCAAAAGAGTATGCGCAATGGTTAGCCAGCACTTCATATGCTCCACCACGCGGTGAGTCTTATGAATCGGCTATGGCACGTGCGGTCCAAGGACTACTTGGTTTGGTTGGTGAGCATCCCGGCAAAAAGATTTGCGTAGTAACCCACAATGGAATCATCAAGACCGCGCTTGCCGCTGCGATGAAGGTTGATACAACAGCAATTTTCAATATTGATGTATCGCCATGCAGTATCTCTTCGATTTCAATTTGGCCATCCGATAACTTGATGGCTATACGTTCAACAAATGAACGCGGGCATCTAAGGGTTTAGTTGCCCGGGCTCACAGTAGACATATTGAAATCTCTGATAACTAGCGGCGGTATTTGCATGCTAGTGACATCTCCAGCCCATTCGCGAGGCTGAGTCCACACAGAGCTTCCGGCATGGGCGATACGAGATAGCGCATTTACCGGGGAGTCATTCCAGCGGAAGTTGTTGGTTGCGCCTTGAACCTCGCCATTTTTGACATAGTAAACGCCATCGCGGGTTAAGCCGGTCAACAACAAAGAGTTCGGATCAACCATGCGTATGTACCAAAGAGTTGTAAGGAGTAATCCGTTATCAACTTTCTTAACTAAATCCTCAAGGGACCCGGTTGCACCATCAACACTCATAATCAGGTTATCGCCGATTGGGGTGTATGGCAGAGAGGTTAACTTTGCGCTGGCACGGGTTTGAACTAGAGATTGCAAAACGCCATCTTTAATCCAATCAACTCGTGAACTCTTTTGACCATTGTCAAAGACTGAGGTGAATGGGCTGCTCGCGGATGCCGAAACAAATGGTGAACCAGGAAGCGTTGAATTGCTTGGATCGCTAAACAGCTGCAAACCAACATTGGCTAACTTCTCGCCAACCCTGGTGCCGCCACCTTTTTTGGAAAAGACGCTTTGCCCTTCAAAAGCATCACGACCACCTGCAACCCACATCATGTAGACATAAAGATCTGCAACTGATCCTGAAGGAAGAATCGTGTCGTATTTGCCTGCCGGTAAATCAACCTTTTTTTCCTGCCAAGCCAAACGCTGACGGATGTTTTTATCAATCTGTTCTACTGAAACATTCTTAAAGTCATGAGTCTCTATGCCATCCCAAGTTGAACGAGAACGACCATGGGATTTTCCAGTCATTTCTACGCGTCCGACCGGTGAATCATGACGCAGGCGCATGCCACCCTTCGAGCCAACCCAGATTGTTTCGTGAGTGTGCTCGGCGTAGCCAAATAACTCAATCGCATCAGATTGCGAGCGACGCATCATCTCGCCTAGCTCTGGGGCAAATTTTGTGAAAACATCTGGCCCAGTTGGATTATGTGGCGCGCTCCAATTTCCAAAAGCTACATCTTTAGCCAACGGAGCAAAATCTTCTGCAGCTCCTGCTGCTTTTGCAGCAGCGCTGGCCTCAGATAGCAGTGCATCAATATCAGATTCGGAAACATTGGTTCGGGAAACTCCGCCTGATGCCATTGAGCCATCCATCGCGATAAAGGCGATGACAGTGACATTTCTTTCTTGAATCACTCCATTTGTTGTCAAAGTGCTGCTGGCCCAACGCAAGTTGGCTTGAGTCTTGTCTTTTACAACAACGATGCAATCATCTGTGGTGGAGCGAGAAAGGATTTTCTCAATCAGATCCTGTGCTGAAATCATTTGCCCGCCTCCGCTACTGTGTTCAAGACATTTATTTTGTCGAATACCGCCGCTGGACATCCATGGCTAACCGCCGCTACCTGTCCGGGTTGTGCTTTGCCACAGTTGAATGCGCCACCTAATACATATGTAGATGGACCACCAACCGCCTTCATCGCACCCCAGAAATCTGTAGTGGTAGCTTGATAAGCGACATCCTTTAACTGTCCAACAATCTTTCCATTCTTAATGCGGTGGAACTGTTGACCAGTAAATTGGAAGTTGTAGCGCTGCATATCGATTGACCAGGATTTATCACCCAAGATGTAAATGCCATCATCGACTGACTCGATTAGCTTCTCCAAAGTCGGACCATTTGGATTTGGTTGCAGAGATACATTTGGCATGCGCTGAATTGGAACATGCGCAGGGGAGTCGGCAAAGGCACAGCCATTGCTGCGCTCTTGATTTACCCGAGCTGCAATACGACGATCCAATTGGTAACCCACCAAAATGCCATCTTTAACAATGTCCCACTTTTGCGCAGCAACACCTTCATCATCCCAACCCACGGTGCTCAAGCCATGTGGGGTATTGCGATCTCCGGTTACATTCATTAGAGCAGAGCCGTACTTCAAATTACCCAACTTATCTGGGGTCGCAAATGAGGTACCGGCATAGTTGGCTTCATAGCCAATCGCACGATCTAGCTCTGTGGCATGACCAATAGATTCATGGATTGTTAGCCACAGATTTGATGGATGAATCAATAAGTCATAACGACCAGGCTCGACGGATGGAGCAGCAACCTTTTCAGCCAGCAAAGTTGGTAGCTGTTCAATCTCAGCATCCCAATTCCAAATTGAGTTACCCATCCACTCCCAGCCGTAGCCAGAAGGTTGGGCCAAGGTGCGCATTGATTCAAAACCATGTGCTCCGATCGAAATCGCTTCAATCTGTGTTTGCACCCGAACTCGTTGTTGTGTTGTGCTGGTACCGGCAGAGTCTGCGTAATGCTTTTGCTCTTTTACATACATAGTGTGAGCGCTTGTGTGATTAACGCCAGAGGCGGCCAACAGCTTAGAGCTCAGCGAGGCCAGGCGATCTTTCTTATCCGCATCAGAAACCGAAAATGGATCAATCTCATAAGCCGAAACCCAACTCTTCTTGGCATAGACCGGCTCCGGTGCTAACGCAATCTCTTCGGTCGACAACGGCTTCGAAGTCTTTGCCATAGCAACTGCGGTATGCGCAAGCTTCTTGGCTGTATCAATACTGACATCGGGAGAGGAAGCGAATCCCCATGCACCATTTACGATCACTCGCACGCCAATTCCAAAATTGGTCTCATCTGATTGAGTTTCAGGTTTTGCATCACGCAAAGAAAGCAATCCAGTGCGGGTGCGTTCAATTCTCACATCAACATGTGAGGCGCCGGCAGCAACACCTGTGCTGATGGCCGCATCGGAAACCGAATCAAGTGGCAGTGCGAGAAAATCCGCATCAACTGTTGTAATCATGCGTGGAACCCTATGGGAAGCCAGAAAACAACGCCACTCATTAGTAGATTTTGCCCGTGACCAATAAGCACGCCAGATTGGATTACCTGGACCTCCTGAGGGTGATAGCCCTTGGCTACGTCATTTGTTTCCACTATCTCTTTAGCGGTATTGCCAAGGGAAACATAGATTCGGTAGGTCATTCCTCTCTCGCCCCCTTTGCAAAGTATGGATACCTCGGGGTTGAACTGTTTTTCATGATTAGCGGCTTCGTAATTCTTTATTCAACCAATCGCAGCGCAGGTCAGTTCTATCTATTCGTAGCAGTAGTACTTGCGCTGGGTCGCGGCCGATTGCTTCCCAAGATATTCCCGATCTGGGCCATCATTCTCTGCTTTTGGAACCTATCTAACTTCTCTGATTTCAATGTTTGGTACTTCTCTGGTTATTTTTCTTTGATAACAGGTGGGGCAATCATTTACTCAATCAAAGAGTGGGGTTGGAATCCGCTGCGCACTATTGGTCTGATTGCAGCATACGTGGGCGCTATAGATACTCGCCTTAGCATCATCCCAGTTTTGGAAAACCGCAGAAACACCGAGTACTCACCTTGGGTAATTTCAATAATGGTCACCGGAATATTTCTCATAATGCTACTAACGCTAACCAAGAAGATAGATAACTTCAGATTAAGTTGGATCGGAATGGCCGGGGCTATCACTTATCCGCTTTATTTGATACATGGCCGCATTGGCGGAACCTTGATTCAACAATTCGCTAATGAACAAAACAAATGGTTTGTTTACAGTGCAATCTTGATACCTCTAATTGGTGTTTCTTACGGAATGCTTAAGCTTGAGAAGAAAGTTTTGAATTGGAAAGTCTTCAAA
>RFSC01000046.1 GCA_009924185.1 Actinomycetota bacterium | reverse complement strand
GGTCAAGAAGTAGAGACCAAGAACCATGTCCTGAGTAGGAGCGGTAAGTGGTCGACCAGATGCTGGCGAGAGAATGTTGTTTGATGAAAGCATCAAGATGCGTGCTTCAGCTTGGGCTTCAGCAGAAAGTGGCACGTGTACCGCCATCTGGTCACCGTCGAAGTCAGCGTTAAACGCGGTACATACGAGTGGGTGAATCTGAATTGCCTTACCTTCGATCAACTTAGGTTCGAAAGCTTGGATACCAAGACGGTGCAAGGTTGGTGCACGGTTTAGAAGTACTGGGTGCTCGGCGATTACCTCTTCGAGAACATCCCAAACTACTGAACGTGAACGCTCAACCATACGCTTTGCGCTCTTAATATTTTGTGCATGGTTCAAATCAACCAAGCGCTTCATTACGAATGGCTTGAATAATTCGAGCGCCATCTGCTTTGGCAAACCGCACTGATGCAGTTTGAGCTGAGGACCAACAACGATTACTGAACGGCCTGAGTAATCAACGCGCTTTCCAAGCAAGTTCTGACGGAAGCGACCCTGCTTACCTTTAAGCATGTCAGATAGTGATTTAAGCGGACGGTTTCCTGGTCCTGTAACTGGACGACCACGACGACCGTTGTCGAAGAGAGCGTCAACCGCTTCCTGCAACATACGCTTTTCGTTGTTAACGATAATTTCAGGTGCACCGAGATCAACCAAACGCTTCAAACGGTTGTTACGGTTGATAACACGGCGATAAAGATCATTTAGATCTGAGGTCGCAAAGCGGCCACCATCTAGCTGAACCATCGGGCGAAGATCTGGTGGAATAACCGGTACACAATCCAAGACCATAGATGCTGGATTGTTTGAGGTGCTCAAGAATGAGTTAACAACCTTGAGACGCTTAATCGCACGGGTCTTCTTCTGACCTTTGCCGGTTTCAGCAAGCTCGGTGAGTTTTGCAAACTCTGCCTTTAGATCAAAGGTTTCAAGACGCTTCTGAATTGCAGCAGCTCCCATAAAGCCTTTGAAGTACATGCCATATCTATCGCGCATTTCGCGATAAAGATTCTCATCACCTTCAAGATCCTGAACCTTTAGATTCTTGAAACGGGTCCAGACCTCTTCGAGACGATCCAATTCCTTTTGGGCACGATCGCGGAGATTCTTTAGTTCACGCTCTCCTGCTTCGCGAACTTTGCGACGCTGGTCAGCCTTTGCACCCTCGTCTTCAAGCTCTGCAAGATCGCTCTCCATCTTTTCCTGGCGAGCAGCAAGATCATTGTCACGCTTGGTTTCAATCTTCTTGCGATCTGCATGAAGCTTCTTCTCAAGCTTTGGTAGATCCTCTTCACGACCTTCGGTATCAACCTCAGTAATCATGTAAGCAGCGAAGTAAATGACCTTCTCTAGATCCTTTGGAGCAAGATCAAGTAGGTAACCAAGACGTGATGGAACACCCTTGAAGTACCAGATGTGGGTTACTGGTGCAGCAAGTTCGATGTGACCCATACGTTCACGACGAACCTTGGCACGGGTAACTTCGACACCGCAGCGCTCGCAGATAATTCCCTTGAAACGTACACGCTTGTACTTACCGCAATAGCATTCCCAGTCGCGGGTTGGGCCGAAGATCTTCTCATCAAAGAGACCATCTTTTTCCGGCTTCAAAGTACGGTAGTTAATGGTCTCTGGCTTCTTAACCTCACCAAATGACCACTCACGAATGTTGCCCGCAGATGCGAGACCGATTCTTAACTCATCGAAAAAGTTGACATCTAACATTGTCTATTTTCCCCCTGTCACACTTCTTCTACTGAGCTTGGCTCAACTCGTGACAAGTTGATACCTAACTCTTCGGCCGTCTTGAATACTTCTTCATCAGTATTTTCCACCAAGTGGTTGCTGAGTAATCATTGAGTAAGGACCGGTTGAACGTGCGTGAATCTTGTCGTCGACCAAGTGGTGCAACTTCAAGATGTACATGTAACCAACGGTGATTTGCTCGCGATATGGCTGACCGGTACGACCATCAAACAATGTCGCCTTACCGTTGGAACCAACTAGACGAGTTCCATCAGCATTTGGAAGTGTTGATCCAAGCAATCCTTGGATTTCTTCCTCACGCGCACCATCGAAAACTGGAGTAGCAACGCGGGTTCCTGGCTTTGCAGAAGCGGCACCAATTGCAGAAAGGCGTGACTGCCAATCCTGTGAGGTGCCATCTACTTCCCAACCGCTCTTAGCAACCCAACCTAGGTGGGTTTCTAGAACCTGACCAACGTTCATACGTCCTGGAACACCAAGTGGATTTAGAACAACATCAACTGGGGTTCCATCTTCAAGGAATGGCATATCTTCAACTGGGAGAATCTTTGCGATAACACCCTTGTTGCCGTGGCGACCAGCAAGCTTGTCACCATCTTGAATCTTGCGCTTCTGTGCAACATAAACACGAACCACTTGATTCACACCAGCTGGAAGGTCATAGCCATCTTCAAGATCAAAGATCTTTACGCCGATAACTTTTCCACCTTCACCGTGTGGAACTTTAAGTGAGGTATCGCGAACTTCGCGCGCCTTCTCACCGAAAATTGCACGGAGCAAACGCTCTTCAGGTGTTAACTCGGTTTCACCCTTAGGAGTTACCTTTCCAACCAAGATATCGCCAGGTACTACATCGGCGCCGATGCGGATTATTCCGCGATCATCCAGATCTGAAAGAACCTCTTCAGAAACATTTGGAATATCACGTGTGATCTCTTCTGCACCAAGCTTGGTGTCACGTGCATCAACTTCATACTCTTCAATATGAATTGATGACAAGACATCATCTTGTACTAGGCGCTGAGAAAGAATGATCGCATCTTCGTAGTTGTGACCTTCCCATGACATAAATGCCACGAGCAGGTTCTTACCAAGAGCCATTTCACCGTTTTGAGTGCTTGGGCCATCAGCAATCGCCTGGCCAGCAACAACCTTGTCACCCTCATTAACGATGACGCGCATGTTGCGTGAAGTACCCTGGTTTGAACGGATGAACTTATCGATGCTGTAAACATCCTCTTCACCATCATCGGTCTTTACAGTGACCATGTCAGATGAAACCTCTGTAACAACACCGCCGCGGACCGCAAGCAGTACATCGCCAGCATCAACAGCTGCGCGGTACTCCATACCGGTTCCGACTAGTGGTGACTCTGCACGAAGCAAAGGAACAGCCTGACGCATCATGTTTGCACCCATAAGAGCACGGTTAGCATCATCATGCTCGAGGAATGGAATCATCGCGGTAGCAACCGAAACCATCTGACGTGGAGATACATCCATGTAATCAACTTCTTCAGCTGGGATGTACTCAACCTCGCCACCACGACGACGTACAAGTACGCGCGCTTCTGCAAAGTGATTGTCATCTGTCAAAGGTGCGTTGGCCTGAGCGATGATGTGTTCATCTTCTTCATCAGCGGTCAAGTAATCAACTTGATCAGTGACCTTGCCCTTAACAACTTTGCGATAAGGAGTCTCAACGAAACCAAATGGTGTGATGCGCGCATAAGTTGCGAGCGAACCAATTAGACCGATGTTTGGTCCTTCAGGGGTTTCGATTGGACACATACGACCGTAGTGAGATGGGTGAACGTCACGAACTTCGAAGCCCGCACGATCACGTGAAAGTCCACCAGGTCCAAGCGCTGAAAGACGACGCTTGTGTGTTAGACCAGAGATTGGATTTGTTTGATCCATGAACTGTGACAACTGTGAGGTTCCGAAGAACTCTTTGATTGCCGCAGTGATTGGTCTGATGTTAATCAAAGTTTGCGGAGTGATTGCCTCTACATCTTGGGTTGTCATACGTTCGCGAACAACGCGCTCCATACGGGACAAACCAACACGTACCTGGTTTTGAATCAATTCACCAACGGTACGAAGACGACGGTTTCCGAAGTGATCGATATCGTCGATCTCAACGCGAACCTGCTTGCCTAGATCAATCAGCGCCTCGCCCTTGTGTAGCGCAACGAGGTAACGGATGGTTCCGACAATGTCATCGATAGCGAGCAATGACTTAGTTAAATCAAGCTCTAGACCTAGCTTCTTATTAACCTTGAAGCGACCGACCTTGGCCAAGTCATAGCGCTTCGGGTTGAAATATAGGTTTTCAATAAGGGTTTGCGCAGCCTCTTTGGTAGGTGGCTCACCTGGACGCATCTTGCGGTAAATATCCAACAACGCTTCATCTTGTGTATTTACGTTGTCCTTAGCAAGAGTTTCCTTCATTGAATCGTACTCGCCGAACTCTTCAAGGATTTGGTCATTTGTCCAACCAAGCGCCTTCAAGAATACGGTTACTGATTGCTTACGCTTACGATCAATACGTACTGCAACGAAATCCTTCTTATCAATTTCAAACTCTAGCCATGCACCGCGGCTAGGAATGATCTTTGCGGTGTAAATATCTTTGTCAGCGGTCTTCTCAACTGTGCGCTCGAAGTAAACACCTGGAGAACGTACAAGCTGTGAAACAACAACACGCTCGGTACCGTTAATAACAAAGGTGCCGCGTGGTGTCATCAATGGGAAGTCACCCATGAAGACGGTCTGAGATTTAATTTCACCAGTGATGTTGTTGGTGAACTCTGCTGTTACGAATAGCGGAGCTGCGTAAGTGATGTCGCGCTCTTTGCATTCGGCAATTGAGTACTTCGCAGGTTCGAAGCGATGATCACGGAATGACAGTGACATCGATCCCTGGAAGTCTTCGATTGGAGAAATCTCTTCAAAGATTTCCTCTAGTCCAGATGTTTTAGGAATTTCTCCTCGATCTGGTCTTTCATTTTTGCCAAGTCTGGCGCGCCACGCATCGTTTCCGAGCAGCCAATCAAAGCTCTCAATTTGGAGAGCTAATAGATTTGGAACTTCTTGTGGTTCGCGGATCTTGGCGAAAGAAATACGTTGTGGTGCAGATGATTTCGTTTTCGCGGCCAAGAGATGTCCTTCCAAAGTTTTCACTACTTAAAAGTTTCGGACTTTTACTTTTCGCACAGCGAATGTAAGGCCTCAGCCGCTATATGCCTGACCCTAGAATTTTGTGCGAGGGGTCAGGATAGCCCCCACGACACGCCGATGTCTAATCCGGGGTTAATCGGGGTAAATGAAAAGGCCCCCCTGTATAAGGAGGGCCCTCTTAAAAAGAGTTCGGATAGAACTACTTAACGGAAACCTTTGCACCGGCTGCCTCAAGAGCTGCCTTTGCCTTGTCCGCTGTTGCCTTATCTGCCTTCTCAAGCACGGTGGCTGGAGTCGCATCTACTAGATCCTTAGCTTCCTTTAGACCGAGTGATGAGTTAAGGGCACGAACTTCCTTAATAACAGCGATCTTCTGAGCGCCAGCATCTTCGATGATAACTGTGAACTCATCCTGAGCTGCTGCTGCGTCGCCGCCTGCTGCTGCTCCGCCTGCTGCCATTACAGCTACTGGAGCTGCTGCGGTTACATCGAACTCTGTTTCAAATGCCTTTACGAAATCTGAGAGCTCGACAAGTGACATTTCCTTGAATTGACCCAATAGGTCTTCAGTACTGAGCTTTGCCATTTTTATTTTTCCTTTTCTTTACGCGTTCTCTGTTGATTCTGCGGTTGGTTCTGTTGTTGCTTCAGCTTGCGGTGCAGCTGTTTCTGCAGAAGTTTCTGCGACAGCTTCGGCTACAACCTCTGAAGTTGCTTCAGGTGCTGCGGCTTCTGCGACAGGTGCTGCTTCTGCAGCAGGGGTGGATGCAGCAGCTGGAGCTCCAGCCTCTGCCTCTCTCTTAATACGAAGAGCATCAAATGCGCGTGCTGCTTTTGCCATAGATGCCTTCATTGCACCAGCTAGCTTCGCCAATAGAACTTCGCGTGATTCGAGATCCGCGAGCTTCATGATTTCAGCTGTGGTTACTGCCTTACCTTCGAAGATTCCACCCTTGATAACAAGGAATGGGTTCTCCTTCTGGAAGTTCTTTAGGCTCTTTGCCGCTGTTACTGAATCGCCTTTAACAAAAGCGACCGCAGTTGGACCGGTGAGAAGTGCATCATCAACCTGCACACCAGCTTCCTTTGCAGCAATCTTTACGAGCGTGTTCTTAGCTACCTTGTACTTAGTATCGGAACCAAGTGAACGACGTAGCTCCTTAATAGCGGTCACTGTAAGAAATGCTGCTGCGTAGTTATCAGCTAGCTGCTCTGCAGAGAATGAGGACTTTCCAATAATGAAATGTAGGTTGCAATCCTTATCAACACGGAACTCAATCTTTCCGCCCTTGATATCGGTAACAGCCTTAGCAACATCTGTTGTA
>RFSC01000045.1 GCA_009924185.1 Actinomycetota bacterium | reverse complement strand
AGCGCCCTTGATGCAATTGCTGAAGCAAATATCAAACGTGGTGGTGGAACCTCAAACTTCAAGGGATATCACGGTTATCCCGCGACCATTTGTGTTTCGGTAAATGATGAGATTGTTCATGGCATTCCAGGTGATCGCATGATTATGCCGGGGGATATTGTTTCCGTCGATTGTGGTGCGGTAATTGATGGCTGGCATGGAGATGCTGCGTTCTCAGTAATTGTTGATCCCAAAGATGATGCTAGACAAAAGATGTTGGATGTTTGCGAAGAATCAATGTGGGTAGGAATTGCAGCCGGCGCAGCTGGTGCAAAACTTTCCGATATCGGTCATGCGATTGAGAAGTACACCAACGCTCAAGGTAATTATGGAATTTTGCGAGAGTACGGTGGACATGGCATCGGTACCTCAATGCACATGGAGCCACACATTTTGAATTATGGAAAACCAGGACACGGTCCAACCATTGAGGCGGGAATGGTTTTTGCCATCGAACCTATGATCACCATGGGAACTCATAAGACCAAGATTCTTGATGATAAGTGGACCGTTGTAACCACAGATAAATCCCATGGCTCTCACTTCGAAAACTCATATTGCATTGCACCTGATGGAAAACCCTTTGTTCTGACTGAGGTGGATGGCGGCAAGGCCAATTTGGCCCGTTTTGGAATCGAAGTTTCCGAACTTCTTTCGTAAGTTACTCCTATGAGCAGATTGCTGGAACAGCGGGAAAAGAGAGCCAGAATCAGCGCTCTTTTAGCGGAGAAGAATCTTGATGCGGTAATTCTGAAAAAAGGCGCAAATGTCGCTTGGATTATTGGCGGCCGGGCCCACATTCCTACCACCCTCGAGCTTTCCTGCATGGATGTGATTGTTTATCGAGATCGCATCGTGGTTGTAACTAACAAGATTGAAGCACCTAGATTGCAGGCTGAAGAGTTATCTGGCGATGAAGAGTTGATTGTGGTCAATTGGTTTGAAGGTAGAGAAGGGCAGCTACCTAAAGGTGAGCACATCGGAGTTGATGGCCCTGATAATGATCGCGTTAATCTACAGAGTGATATTGAAACTTTACGTCGTGCACTAAATGACTATGAAGTAAATAGATTACGTGAGATTAGTAAAGATGCGGCCGAGGCATTAGGTGAGGCGATGCTGGATATTGATCCAGATATGTCTGAGGTTGAAGTTGCGGGAGAGATTGCCGAAGATCTCTGGGAGCGCAACCTCGAACCGGTAGTTTTGTTAGTGGCGGGACAAAATAGAATTAAAAACTTTAGACATCCTTTGCCAACCACTGCAGAAGTGGGAGATATTGCAATGGGTGTTATTTGTGCACGTCGAAAAGGTTTAATCGCCAGCGTGACGCGAATTGTCTCTTTCTCAGAAATTTCTACTGAAGTGCAAGACACTTATCGACGGCTACTAAATGTCGAAGCAGCGTTTTTAGATGGCACAAAAGTTGGTGCCACATTTTCAGAGGCCTTTAAAGGTGGAGAGGTGGCTTATCTCAAGGAAGGTTTTGCCCGTGATGAGTGGACTAAACACCATCAAGGAGGACCAACCGGGTACCTGCCGAGGGATTACCCCGCACATGAAAAAACCTTCCAGATTATTGGTTTAAATAATGCGATCGCTTGGAACCCATCAGCTGAAGGTTTGAAGGTGGAGGACACCATCCTCACCACACCTTCCGGCTTTGAGATTTTGACCGTTGATCCGAACTGGCCGACCATCGAAATCGCGGGCCGGGCCCGGCCGGCGCTGGTGCAGCGGTAATCGAAACGTTATAAAAAACCGTTCATAAACCATTGACCCGGGGGTTGGCACGCATAAGACTCGCCCTGTTCAAGTGGTCTGACCACTCATCAATGGGCTTAAGGACAAAGGGGTCTAGCAAATGGTGCGCTACGGAATCATCGGCGTTGGCGCCATGGGCCGTGAGCATGCCGAGAACTTAAGCTTTATTGAAGGCGCAACTGTTACCGCGATAAGTGATCCCGATGCTGGATCTAGAGAGTTGGCGCAATCACAAATCAAGAATCCAGTGGCAGTTTTTTCTGATCACAATGAGTTGTTGAACTCCGGATTGGTCGATGCGGTAATCATCGCAACCCCTAATTACACACATGTTGATATTTTGAAAGATGCCCTCGCGACATCATTGCATGTCTTTATTGAAAAACCTCTCTGCACAACAATCGAGGATTGCGTAAAGGTAATTGAATGGTCCAAGAATCGCACCGGTTTGGTTTGGATGGGTCTGGAATATCGCTACATGCCACCGGTGGCAGAGTTAATTTCAATTGTGCATGGTGGGGGAGTTGGCGAAGTACAGCAGGTTTCTATACGCGAGCATCGTGAGCCTTTCTATCCCAAAGTTGGCAACTGGAACCGTTTCACTGAAAAGACCGGTGGAACCTTGGTTGAAAAGTGTTGTCATTACTTTAACTTGATGGATCACATCTCCCAAGAAAGACCGGTTCGAGTTTTTGCCTCTGGTGGACAACGGGTTAACTTCCTTGATGAGGTTTACGATGGCAAGCCAGCAGATATGTTAGATAGCGCTTATGTAATCATTGAATACCCCAGCGGAAAGCGCGCTATGTTGGATCTTTGTATGTTTGCCGAAAACACTGTTGATAAAGAACATATCTCAGTTACCGGTAATGAAGGAAAGGCGGAGTCCTTCCTACCCTCTCTTGAGTTGCGTTACGGAAAACGCAGCGCAGTTGGAAATTTCAAGGACTGGACCCATGATGCATCAAAACCCAAGGTTGAATCCCGCAAGATTTGGGATGACTCCATTAAATACAACGGATTTCATTACGGAGCTTCATATCTTGAGCATGTGAAGTTTCACAAGGCGATTACCTCAGGTACCACGCCAGAGGTGACTCTTGAGGATGGTTTGCGTAGCGTTGCCACAGGATTGGCAGCACAGAAAAGCATTGCCGAAGGTCGACCAGTACTCATGAGCGAGATCTTGCCTGCGGGGTGGAATTAATGAGTAGTTGCACACTGATTGCACTTGCCCGTCCCACCTTTGATGTTGCGGCAGCGGAAAAGTTTTATAGCCAAGCCCGCGCGCTGTTGAATGATTTGGGCGCCACCATCAATGGTCCTACCGCTCTGGTAATGACCCCAGAAGACACCGCTAGCGCTGAAGCTAATTTAAATCATGATGAAAAACTTTATATTCTCTTTAACGCATCTTTTGCGGATGCATCAGCGGCCATCTCGCTACTCGCAAAAGTAAAGGGCGAGGTGTTGCTCTGGTCGGTACGTGAATTTGGTGAAGTAGGAGATCGATTACTTCTCAACTCAATGTGTGGATCTAATCTTGCTGCACATGCATTGCGGGTAAATGGAAAGCGCATTACCCACCTGCACGGCAATCCAGATGAGCCGCATGTACGCCAGGGATTAAGGAGTGCACTGGCCGGTGTATTGCCAGATGTTGGTCAGCCTTCGACAATCTCAGGTGAGATGGCTAGCGCGGAAAAAGTTTTGAAATCTCTCGAACTTCTCAAGGGAAGAACTGTTGGAGCAATTGGTGATGCGCCGGCTGGATTTACCCCCTGCAATTACGATGTTGATGCGCTGCAATCCAAATTTGGTATCAACATAATTAATAAATCAATTCCAGAGATTTTTGCTGATATTGCAGCGGTTCCAGAGTCGGAGCAGAGTGCGGAGTATCAGGATGCTTGTGCTGCACAACCATCTTTGAAAAATGTGCCAGAAAAAGAGGCGCGGGTAAATGCCAGCACAACTGTGGCGCTAAAGAATTGGATTGATGCCAATAATCTCTCCGCCATTGCAATGCGTTGTTGGCCGGATTTCGCAGTAGATCTAGGGGCTTGCCCTTGCGGCGCCATGGGCCGAACCGCTACCCGGGGCACCCCGGCGGCCTGCGAAAGAGATGTATATGGCGCTGTAACTATGCTGCTTTTGGAGGCGTTGGGCTCAGGCACTAATTACTTGGTGGATACAGTTGATTTAGAAGAGGATGAAAACATCATTCGAATTTGGCACTGTGGCTCTGCTTCAACAACTTTGGCGGTTGATCCTGCCAATGCAACGCAGTACATACACTGCAATAGAAAACTAGGTGTGGCCGGCAACTTCCCATTGAAGACCGGTCCAGTTGTTCTGGTTCGGCTGGATACCGATATCGATCCAGCAAACCCGAGCAAGCTCCGATTAGTAATGACTAGTGGTGAATCACTATCTGCTCCTAATCGGTTCCAAGGTAATACAGCAACAGTTCGTACATCTGCACCAGCACGGCAACTAATTAATGGGTTAATCCATAATGGATTTCCTCATCACACAGTTGTCGCTTGGAAAGACATACGAGCAGAAGTCCGCAGGATGGCGGAATTGCTAGCCATTCCGCTAACCGAGTGGTAATCAAAGCGATTCACCACAAAACCCTCGAATAAGGAGAAAGCATGAAGCTAGGAATGAGCGCAAAAGCGTTCAAGCTGGCGGTTGCAGGCCTCTTTGCAATCTCAGCAACAATCGTGCCAATTTCTCAGAGCTTTGCCGCTGGCGAAAGACTCGGAGCACGTTGCACAACAGAAGGTGTAATGACTGGTACCAAGTCAACCTCACTTATCTGTACTGAAAACAATGGAAGACTAACTTGGCAGCGCGTCAAGCTTGCTTCCGGAAATGGCCGTCCAGTTGCCAACCTAACCCCGCCAAAGGGCGAAATTGAGTTCTGGCACTATCGCGTAGAGCTTGCAGACCAGAGAGCTTTGGTCAAAATCATTAATGATTTCGAAGCAAAGTATCCTGGAACAAAAATCAAGCAGGTAGTTCGCGATACCACCACATACAACAACACCGCACGTGTAGCGATTCTTGCTAATCCAAAAGCAGCGCTATTTGCTACCTCACGCGGCGCAATCTTTGATCAATTCGCAAAGAGCGACATGATGTTGGATCTATCCAATCAGCGTTATGTAAAGCAGAACGTAGTAGCGAAAGGTCTAACCGCTGGTCAATATGAAGGTAAGCAGCTTGGTATCCCTTACCAATACCTATTCAACAATCCAATCGTCAACACCGAAATCTGGAAGAAAGAAAAGTGGACAACACCTAAGAATCTTTCAGGTTGGGTAGCTTGGTGTAAGGATGCTAAGGCAAAGGGTTACACACCTCTTGCCTGGCCAGGAGCAACTCGTGGTCAAGCAGCGCAGATTTCAAACTCTGCACTAATGAACTCAGCAGATAGCTACAAGGAGCTTTCAGATAATCTTGCAGATCTAAACACGGGCAAGATTGATCTAACCTCCAAGTGGTTCCGCGGCGTTGCTGACATCTATGTCAAGCTACGTGATGCAGGTTGCTTCCCAGCGAATGCAACAGGCGTAACTGAAGCTGCTGCTTACAACCTATTTGCTACAGGTAAGTCACCAATTCTTCCTATCGGAACATTTGCGATGGGCTCAATTGTTGCGCTTAACCCTGATCTAAACGGCAAGATGGAGCTAATGTCCATGATTCTGACCGATGGCAAAGTTGTTGCTGAAGGAATCATGAACAACACTTACACCCTAAGTGTTAACAAGAACTCCTCAACCCGTGATCAGAGAATTGCAAATGCATTCCTCTCCTACCTGCTAACCGGTAAGGTCGCAGAGATTTATGCAAATGAAACCCTTCAGCATGTGAATGTTCTTGATGTTGAGTACAAGAACGTAAACTTGTTGAACACCGTTTCATTCCAGGCTAAGAACACCATGTTGGCACCTCGCTTCCTACTTCTAAATGCAGCGGTATCTGATCTAACTCAGGATGCCCTCATTCAGATCGTCGGCGGCAAGAGCCCAGATGATGTATTGCCTGACTTCTCACGTCAGATTAAGCAGAGGCTGCAAGGCTAATTAGCACTGTAGCCGCTACCGGAACCGCTCCCACCAATGGTGGGAGCGGTGCTCCGGCATCCCGCAAAAAACGCAAAAGAGATGCCGGTATCTATTACTTGATGGGGTTGCCAGCTGCAATCCTCTTTGGACTTTTCTACTTTGTTCCTTTCATAGCAAATCTGCGTTATTCATTAACTAAGTGGGATCGAATTACCGAACCAGAGTTTGTGGGTTTTAGAAACTTTGTAAACCTTCTTACTAATGATGATCTCTTCTATAAGGTATTGGGAAACAATCTTAAATTCACATTTCTAGTGGTGCTATTCCAAACCTTATTCTCTTTAATCTTCGCTTTGTTCTTGGTAAAGAACACCAGGGCAAACATCGCATTACGTACCCTATTCTTTTTCCCAACCATTCTCTCCTCTGTTTCAGTAGGAATGATTTGGTTGTTTATGTATGACCCTAATTTCGGCGCCATCAACCTATTTTTCAACCGTATCGGACTTGAAGGGTTTGC
>RFSC01000044.1 GCA_009924185.1 Actinomycetota bacterium | reverse complement strand
AGCTCAGGGCAACGGATTACAGCGCTCGCTTAGGCAGCGAGATCGTAATCAGACGAAGTTTTATCTGCGTCTGTTTATATGCACGGGTTTGTGTGGTTAACGAGATCATCCCGGCTTCCTCGGCCCGCTTCCCCTGGCTCAACAATCGAAGTCGAGACCGTTCACCCCCGCGATTAACGTGGATTAGAAGCTGAAAGAGAATTGTACGTTAAGCCAAACCAACCTCAGTACCAAGTTATTCCCAGCGTAATCATTTGCTTATGAACCGTTTGCGGCGTCAAATCAACCTCAGTACCAAGTTATTCCCAGCGTAATCATTTGCTTGTGGACCGTTAGCGGCGCCAAATCAACCTCAGTACCAAGTTATTCTCAGGGTAGTCAGTAACTTATCGCCCATTTAAAACGTGCACTCGAGCCAGATTCAGCCTCGCGTTAAATGATTAATCCTCGTAACCACCACGACGGGATGAACCGCCTTTGCCGGAGGCTCGCCGTGAAAGCTCTCTATCAACCTCTCGACTAGCTTGCTTCTCCATCAAAGTTGCACGCTTATCATGCGCTTTCTTTCCACGAGCAAGACCAAGTTCAACCTTCGCTTTGCCATCTTTAAAGTAAAGAGTGAGTGGAATTAAAGTAATCCCGCCCTCTTTTAACTTTCCAATCAATTTAGCAATCTCTCGGCGATTTAGGAGAAGTTTTCTCTTTCGACGAGGCTCATGATTGGTCCAGGATCCTTCGTTGTACTCAGGGATATGAACCCCGCTTAACCAAAGCTCTCCATCCTCGACAACCGCATAGCCATCAGTCAAAGTCGCGCGCCCAGCTCGTAAAGACTTTACCTCTGTTCCCATTAACACCAAGCCAGCCTCAAAAACCTCATCAATGAAATAGTCATGACGCCCCTTCTTATTCTGGGCGATTAATTTTTTTCCTATTTCCTTGACCACAGGGCAAGGGTATCGAGTTTGCCCGACTATTCTTGTTTGTCTAGCTATTTAGGCGAAACCAGGGCGGCCAATCCGCCTAATACCTGCAAAGCTTTAACGCCCACTTGGGAATCTGTTACCTGGAGATCAGGAGTTATTCCAAACTCTTCAATCGCCCTGCCACTAGGAGTTCTAAATAGCGCGACGGTTAGTTCAATTCTTGAACCATCACTTAAAGTGACAAACTCTTGAACCGACCCTTTTCCATAGGTGCGCTCTCCAACAACAACTCCACGATTGCGATCTTGAAATGCGCCTGCCAGGATTTCAGCAGAACTGGCGGTGTTTCGGTTAACAATCACAACTACTGGAGCTTGAATCGGATTTGAATTATTTGCCTTGAAAACTCGCTCTTTGTCATTTACCTGGTAAGAAACAATAACCCCACGATTGATGAATAACTCAGAGACCCCGACGGCTTCTTCAATTAAACCACCTGGATTATTCCTCAAATCAATGATTACTCCTGCTTTGTAATTCAAATCCTGCAAAGCACTCTTTACCGCCTCTGTAGTTCCCTGAGCAAAATTGGCAATCTCTAGAAGAGCAACGCCTCTTGATACTTGGCTAGCTTCCACTGAACTAGCCACGATTTTCTTAGCGGAGAGAGAGGCAAGAATCTTCTTCTCTCCTCTCGCCACAAGAAGTTCAATTCTCTTACCTGTGCTACCGCGAATTATGGAAATTACCGAGGTAAGAGAGGCGCCTCTTACATCCGTTCCATTAATTTCAAGTATCTGATCTCCAGGAAGGATTCCGGACTTAGCTGCAGGAGAATCATCTTGAATAGAAGAAATCTTTATTTGACCGCTTCGAGTCTTGGTTAGCCACACTCCGACACCAGTAAAGGTATTGGAGCTTTGTTCCTGCAGAACCTCTAGTGCACTTTTCGGAAAGTAATTTGCCCATTCATCGCCAGTTGCCTTGAGCACTCCTGATATGGCAGCCCTCTCCAATAACTCACGGTCTAACTCTTGAGCTCCGGTTTCCAACACAGTATCTATCGCGTTGTCTACCAAGGCTCCGTTACTGCCCTTGCCCACTTGAACACCAATACCGAAAACAAGGCTTGAAC
Source organism: Actinomycetota bacterium (assembly GCA_009924185.1). Lineage (GTDB taxonomy): Bacteria > Actinomycetota > Actinomycetes > Nanopelagicales > Nanopelagicaceae > MAG-120802. The sequence continues at coordinate 4,377 of RFSC01000044.1, read as the reverse complement.
AGATTACCAAAATAGAAATTCGACGCAGAAGATCAGAATTAAAGTACTTACTCTTAGTTTCTGTCGGCGCAGGGTTGCTTGAGAATTCCAAAGAAGTGGAATTGCCCCGAATCAAAGCTGGTTTATCTTTGTAGTTATCAGAGCTCGATGCAAGACTCGATCTTTTTGAGGCATCGGCTACCGGCTTAGATTTTGTGGATCTGGAGTTTGTGGTTTTGTTCTTGGGTTTGGAGATTTTTGTCGTTTTGGAACGCTTCTGGCCCGCACTAGGTCGACCAGTACTTTTTTTGGACATCAGCTCTCGCTCCGAAATGCTTTAATGGACAACTATCAAATACTGACCCCAAAGGTAACTCAATTTGGGTTGGTTTCTCAAGTACTTGATTTCCAGAGGACCGCTGGTAGGCATAAGAATTTACCGAAATCGCTTCTTTAGCAAAACCTATTCAAGCAGGTGATTGTGTAGGCATCAAAATCCGAACCTGGGATTGTGTAGGTATCAAAATCCGAACACCTCTTTGTGGGCGACAGAAGTTGGATAGTAAAGCTCTTTTGACAACTTTAGTGATTGCGCTTACTGCAAAAAGGCTATGTTGGAGCTAACTAGACCTTTAGGTAATTGCGCAAAGTTGGAGCTAACTAGACCTTTAGGTACTTGCGCAAAGTAAGAACTGAGGCCAGCGATGAGACCGCCACACCAGTAGCGAGCAAGTAAGCAGATGCCAGCCAAACATCATTCCAGGTATAATCAATAATGCTGCGGTCAAAACGCTAGCAAAGCCAATTGCCAAGGCACCATCTCGCAAAACATTAAGGAGGCGGAAGAATTTCTCCAAAATTGAACGTTGGTCCTGAACTACATCAACTCCAGGTCGCCCTGAAAAAGCACTTTGCACGACAGCAAACTGCGTTGGGTCCTTCAATTTCACTCTAAAAGACTCAGGCAATTGATTTGCGGTGACATTTTGCGAGATAGCGGAATCTTTAAACCGCTCCTGGAAACGCTCGAAAGCCTCTGATTGGGATTCATAGTAAACGGTCTCAACCACCGGCAACTCTTCAAGGTCGTTTTGGATTTCAAGACGCTGTTCTGGAGTAACTACTCCCCCTGCGCAGGATGGTGAATCAGACAAAGATCCGCAGAGGTAAACCGATACCTCAATCTTGTCATACCAATAATCCTTCATAACCCGGACCTGTGAGTTTGAAAGCAAGCCAATTCCGAGCAATGACAAAGAAATCGCTACGGTTATAACAACCGCGAAAGTCATTGTCAGGTTTCGACGGAGTCCAATTCCAACTTCACTCAAAATAAATCTTGCACGCATGATTAACCTGTATATCCGTACACGCCACGCGCCTGATCGCGAATGACTTGGCCTTTGTCTAGCTCAATAACACGCTTTCGCATCTGATCCACAATTCCCGCATCGTGGGTAGCCATCACAACAGTGGTCCCCTCGCGATTAATGCGATCTAGCAACTTCATAATTCCAACAGATGTAGCCGGGTCAAGGTTTCCGGTTGGCTCATCAGCTATCAGAATCGCTGGATTGCTGACATAAGCACGGGCAATCGCAACGCGTTGTTGCTCTCCGCCCGACAACTCTCCTGGTTTGCGATCTGCTTTATCTTCCAGGCCAACAAGTTCTAAAACCTCTGGAACTTCACGGGCAATTTCTTTTTTCGAAAAACCCAAAACATGTAATGTGAATGCCACATTCTCGGCAACAGTCTTATTTGGTAGTAAACGAAAATCTTGAAACACCGTACCGACCTGTCTGCGCAGCTCCGGCACCTTCCAATTAGATAGCGTTCCCAAATCTTTGCCGGCAACATGAATAGTTCCAGAGGTTGGCTTCTCTTCTCTTAGAACTAGTCGCAGGAAGGTAGATTTTCCAGAACCAGATAGACCCACAAGAAAAACAAACTCACCCTTTTCAATATCTATGCTCACATTGTCGAGAGCAGGGCGATCGGTCTTGGAGTAGACCTTTGTTACATTTTCAAAGCGAATCACGGGTGTGATTTTAGGTATTGCGGGGGTTAAAGTTTTGGACAAAATCGCCCGTTTCGAGTGAGAAAAAACCTAAATTGAGCGTGATTCTCAGAAACTTACTTCTTCATTTGGGCTGGATGCTCAGGAATCCAGTGAATCGCGCGATGCCCACTTCTAAGGAAACTTCTTGAAATGGGCTGGATACTCAGAAATCCAGCGAATCGAGTGATTCGTGCTTCCGGGGAATTAACCTACTTCTTCTCTCGCCTCCAGCGAATTCCAGCCGCAATGAACCCATCCAAATCCCCATCGAGTACCGCTTGTGTATTGCCAGTTTCAAAATCCGTTCGATGATCTTTCACCATTTGGTAAGGGTGAAGAACATATGAGCGAATCTGATTGCCCCATGATCCAGATGTATCACCACGAAGGGCATCGATTTTTGCACGCTCCTCTTGATTGCGTTTTTCCAACAATTTAGATTGCAAAACGGCCATCGCCGTAGCTCTATTTTGTATCTGCGACCTTTCATTTTGGCAGGAAACAACAATGCCTGTGGGGATGTGAGTAATGCGTACCGCAGAATCTGTGGTGTTTACTCCTTGACCCCCAGGACCTGATGATCGGTAAACATCAACCCGAATGTCCTTCTCATCGATATCAATGTGGTCGCTTTGATCAACAACTGGAACCACTTCTACGCCAGCAAATGAAGTATGGCGACGATTTTGACTATCAAAAGGTGAGATTCGCACCAAACGATGCGTGCCCTGCTCTACAGACAATGTTCCATAAGCATAGGGACCGCTGACTCGAAAAGTAGTTGACTTAATCCCAGCTTCTTCCGCATACGAGGTTTCCAAAACATTTACACCGTACTGATGTCGCTCGCAATATCTAAAGTACATTCGAGAAACCATCTCAGCCCAATCCGCAGCATCAACTCCACCTGCCTCAGATCGAATAGTTATCAGTGCATCGCGATGGTCATACTCACCACTCAGCAGAGTCTGAACCTCTAGCTCCGAGATTAGAGCGGCCAATGCATCCAACTCTTTCTCCACATCAGATTTTGCGCCACTGTCCCCTTCGGCCTCTGCCAACTCCAACATGATGGGTAGATCTTGAATTCGCGAACGCAATGCGGTCACCTTGTTGATGGTTGCTTGCACCCGCGATAGCGCACTAGTTACTTTCTGCGCATTGTCAGGGTCATTCCAAAGATCAGGCTCTCCTGCTTTGGCCTCAAGTTCAACCTGCTCCCCACGAAGCTTTTCGATATCAATAACAGATTCGATTGAGGCCAATGTCGAGCTTAACCCGGCAATCTCAGAGTTAATCTCGCGCTCAGCCATGGCGCCAAGAATAGTGGATTATCTAAAAGTGGACTGTACGTTGACATCCACTCTATTGGTGAATGAGTCAACACCTAACAGTGATGCAGCGAAGGGCAATCGGTGCTCCTGCTCAACAACCGCCCCCAAGGAATACCCATCGCATCGATAGCTCATGATTCGGGCTGGAGATGCTTTTGTATCCATTGCAGATAATTCCCGGGAAAATGTACTTCCAGCATCGCTGCAGTTGATTGGAACTAAATCACTATTTGATCCGGGTAGTCCATTGGTAGGCAATCTATAGTAGTAAACCCACTCATCTAGCTCTTGGGTAGCGATAGATAGCGCAGCCTCGGTTTTGTTAATCAAATCCCTGCGAGCAACGTAGGTTGAAGCAAGGTTAGAAACTATAAATGCCATCAACATCGCAATAGTGAAGTACAGCATAATTAACGGAGATATCGAACCTTTTTCAGAGTCGAACTCTGTCTGTCTGCTTAACAATCTATTCACGGAGCATCTCGCCACTTATCGAAGTAGCTTCGGGCAACAGCGCTGGCCTTGCGATTCTTACTTACCTCAAAACCAACTATGGGCTCAACTTTTCGATATAGCTCTAACTCAACTAGTGAACCTGGAGTCAAGCAGTTATCCGCAAAACATTTGATGTTGTAAGTAAATTCATTTCTCTTTTGACTAATAGGACCGCTCGAACCTCCCGATGCTTCCAATTTGGCAAATTGATCAAGAATTATCTTGACTCTCTGGTGACCTGTCGCGAGATCTGGGGCGGTGGCGAAAGCGCGAACAGCTTGTCGTGCCAGCATGGAGGCATTCATCTCCTCACTGGCCGTGTTATGCATCGCGTTGAAGAACAGCAGTGCTGGCAGAAATAGAGGGGTGGCGATAAGAACAAACTCCGAAATGGCCGAACCTCGTTCATCAAGTACCAGCCCTGCCAGTAAAGGCTGGTTATTGGGATTTTGGTTATGCCAATAACGACTGCGGGAATGTTTACAACGGGAATGTTTACAACGGGAA
>RFSC01000043.1 GCA_009924185.1 Actinomycetota bacterium | reverse complement strand
TTGAGCATTGAACGCGCCAGTTGGTGTCATTCCATCCACCAGAACTTGTTATCCAACCTTGATGGTGCGCTACACCGGCATTGCCCTGCCAAAAACCCGAGAGCCAATTGCTACCACTTGCTACTCCTGCAAAGATTCTTCCTCTGTTTCCGCCCGCGTATCTGGCAACATGGCAAAAAGTAAAACTGTTCAACTGCTCATTTCCTAGAACAATTCCATCACCAGTTCCGCCTTGAACAGCTGGAAATGTTTTGTTTGACCCGTTTGTGCCCGAAACGTTGGTTACTAGGACGGGGTTACCGCGGATGTTTCCGTCACTTGCCGTAACCGGGGTTCCAGGAATGTTCCGGGCTGAATTACCATTGTTTTCCCAGGTATTTGTGGCGTCATTGAAGTTGCTAGCCATGAAATGCATGTATGGCGTTTCGGTAATTGTCGCCGGAGTCGGAACTGGAAAGTTGGTTCCCGTGCCATCTGCGCGGGTATTCCAGCCACCAAAGGTGTACCCGGTGCGCTGCAGATTCCCTGAGTTAGTTGCTAATGAGGTGACGGCAGTTGTGCCGATCATCTGAGTATCTTGCGGAACTGTTCCCGATGTGGCGGTATTGGTGTCATATGTAACTCGCGATAACCATTGAGCAAAGAGTGTGGTGTTTGCTGATGGCGTCAAAGATGCTCCGGGTGCGTAATTTGTACCCAAGCCAGAGGCTAATGTGTTCCAGCCGCCGAATCTAAAGCCATTTCTTGCAACTTGGCCTTGTGCAGCAATTTGTATAGAGCCACCAATGCTAGCCTGCGTTTGCGTAGTTGGCACTGTTCCAGTTCCACCATTTGCATTGTATGAAACTGTTAAAAACATAAATGGAGCGCAAATTGCGCCGATGCGATCCAAATGCGCACCAGATACAGCCCAAGCTCCAGTTACAACTCTTCCGACTGGACAAGAAACGTTCACCCATGTTCCAGAACCATTTATCGTAGGAGAAAGAATTGCGGTGTCGAGAAATCTTGGAGGAGTTTGGCAACTTAACCCAGCTCCATACGGATACCCTGCTGCTTGAATGCGCAGTATTGTCGCGGCGGTGCCCTCCGGGCAAAATGCACTGTTAGATGAACCACCGTAAACATTTACCTTGGTTGTGTTTGAGGTGGTATGTGCCCCTGCGGGAAGTGTTCCGTCGGGTTGCAGAGTCCTGCAAAAAATTGCAAAACCATTAACACTATTCATAGCTACACCGACAACTACGGAGTTTGTAGGGCAGGCTCCGCTTGATCCAGTGCTACCGCCAGTTCCTCCTCCATATGTACTGGTGTTATTTCCCGTGCCGAGAATGCTTGCTTGAGCAGAAGGAGCTAGTGCAATTTGAGAGGGAATAGCAACTAACAAACCTGCAAAGAGTGCAAAGAGAAGCGACTTGGATATGCGAAAACGCAGGACAAATCCGCTCATAACCGTCGAAAAACTCTCCCCCAAGTAATGACAAGTTTTCGGGAGTCTACAAACATGAGGTGAGAAAGTTCTTGCAGAAACCTCTAAGGGTGAAAAATCACCCCTAGATCTAACCCCTGGCCCTGATTAGCGGTCCAGAAGGTTTTGGGTTGGCGAGTAGCTATCCCCAGAGCGACGTTTTGCGATCGCACTAACCGCTTCTAGTACAACACGGTTAGCCAGGATCGCGGTGATATCTGCCGAATCAAATGGTGGCGAAACCTCAACCACATCAATACCTACGACGGGCAGCTCTAGGCAGATGCGTCGCACCGCTTCCAATAACTCGCGCGAAGTCATTCCACCCGGTTCAGGGGTTCCTGTTCCTGGTGCCATTCCCGGATCTACGACATCAATATCAACTGAAAGAAAAACACCATCGCACTCATTGGTAAGAGTGGCAAATGATTCATCAAGGACCGCCTTCAAGCCGCGATGATGAATCTCTGTCATCTCATATGAACGCATACCTTGATCCCGCATCCAATTAAGGGTGGCATCATCGGGCCAGTAACCACGAAGTCCAAGTTGTAAGAAGCGATCTCCACGCACATAACCGGAATCAATCAAGCGGCGCATTGGTGTTCCATGTCCAACGAGTGCGCCAAACTGTAAATCTCCGGTATCAGCATGGGCATCAAAGTGCACCATGGAGATATTTCCTTTGCCGCGATGCTCAGCAATTCCAGCAACATCAGCTGAGGCAATTGAATGATCTCCGCCTAGAACTACAGCAATGCTCCGACGATGATTACATCCGCACCTGCATAGCTTTTCGGATCATCTAAATCGCAGGCTGGAACACCAAGAAATGTGAAGTTGGGTCCGTACATATTTCCGATATTTGTCATGACTTCTTTCTCTGTCGAGCGACCACTTGGCCGATAACTACAATGAACAAAGCGATAAAGAACATAGCGCTACCGATTACGTTAGCTTCAGCTGGGATGCCACGAGCTGCTGAGACATAAACAAATTTCGGGAAGGTGGTTTCAATTCCAGAGTTGAAGTTGGTGATGATGAAATCATCAAAAGATAATGAGAAAGCCAATAGCGCCGCTCCTGCGATGCCAGGCATAACGAGTGGAAGGGTGACATAACGGAAGGTGTCTTTTTCATTGGCGTAGAGATCCATGGCGGCTTGCTCTAGACGAGGATCCAGAGATGCGATGCGAGCCTTTACAGTCACCACAACAAATGAGATACAAAACATCACATGAGAAATAACGATGGTCCAAAATCCTGGATTAACCCCGAGGTTCAAAAACATCGCTAGTAATGATGCACCGAGTACCACCTCAGGGGTTGCCATCGGCAAAAAGATCAAAAGATTTGTGCTGGTGCGTCCGCGAAACTTATGACGACCTAATGCGAAGGCGATCATGGTGCCAAGAATCGTCGCAATTACAGTAGAGAGAACACCGATCTGGATCGAGTTGGCTACAGCGCTGCAAACCTGAGGCGCCCCGCATGGGTTCTTCCAGTTATCTAGCGTGAAACCTTGCCAAACCAGATTGCTCTTGCCTGAATCATTAAAGGAGAAGGCAAATGTGTAAGCCACAGGAATAAAGAGATATACAAAGGCCACGCCGGCATAGATACGAATTAGATTGCGAGAGATCCAACGAGAAGCGCGGTGGGTAAATGAGGGCATGGGAGGAGCGGAGAGGGTTGTCATACCAACTCATCCGTTCCAGATTTGCGAATGTAGAGAGTAACCACAATCAAGATAGTGGCCATCAAAGTGAAGGAAAGCGCAGCCGCGGTTGGGTAATCAACAACTGCAAAGAATCTTGACTCAATGACATTACCAATCATTTTGGTACTAGGGTTTCCAAGCAAGGTTGCGTTGATGTAATCACCTGCTGCAGGAATGAAGGTCAACAAAGTTCCAGCGACAATGCCTGGCATCGCAAGCGGCACGGTAACTTTTTTGAAGGTGGTAAATCCATTGGCATACAAATCACCTGCCGCCTCCAAAGTACGCGGATCTATCCGCTCGAGGCTCGCATATAAAGGCAAGGTCATGAATGGCAGGAAGTTATAGGTCAATCCTGAAACCACCGCAAAGGGCGTAGCGGTTAAGCGCAGCGAATCATCAAAAAATGGCAAAAGTTTCAGAGTTGAAACAATAGGACCATCATCGCCAAGAATTTGAGTCCAAGCCACTGTGCGCAGCAAGAAAGATGTGAAGAAAGGTGCGACAACCAAAACCAAAAGTACGTTGCGGTACTTCCCCGCTTTAAACGCAATTGTGTAAGCCAAAGGAAAAGCGATTGCCAAAGCCAACAATGTTGCGATTCCGGCATAAACAAAGGAGCGGACATACTGCTCTTGATTAGCTACAAAGGCATCAACATAATTTTGAAAACGTAGCTCTTGAACATAGGTGCCGATCTGGGCACCTTCTGGCCGCACCATGGTGGAGGTGCTGGCTAGAGAAAAGATCGGAATGATGAAAAAGGTGATTAGCCAGATCATTCCTGGAGCCAGCAGTAAATATGGTGTTATGGAGCGGGATTTGATTCCGCTTCTTGGCCCAGAGTGAGTACGGGTGGCACCGTGCAGAAATGCCATTTAACTACTCTTCATCTTCAAGATCAGCACCTGCATTGATGTCCTGTGCGCCATCTAATGCAAAGGTGTGTTCAGCATCCCACTCCAAGGAAACCTTGTCTCCGACATGGAGATCATGAAGCCCCTCATCATTTTGTTCAAAAACAACTAACTCCAAATCCCATGGGGTGCGAACCAAATACTGTGTTGACGTACCAACGAAGGAACGATCGGTAACTACGCAATCCTTGATTGAGTTAATGCCTTGATCATCCAGGCGAAGCTTCTCTGGTCGCACCCCGAGTAAAACAGAGTCACTATCGGTAGAAACTCTGGAGAGCGGAACCTCGAAGGTGTGACCCTTCGCAGTTACAACCGCCTTGCCAGCAGCGCGGGATTGCACCTTTGCCTTAATCAAATTGCATTGACCGAGGAAGTTTGCAACGAAGGCTGTTTTGGGAGCCTCATACAACTCGGTAGCAGAACCCATCTGTTCGATCTTGCCTTGATTCATTACCGCAATGGTGTCAGCCATTGTCATGGCCTCTTCCTGATCATGGGTGACGTGAATGAAGGTGATGCCAACCTCCATCTGGATGCGCTTTAGCTCGATCTGCATTTGGCGACGCAACTTAAGATCTAATGCACCTAATGGTTCATCGAGAAGCAAGACCTCTGGGCGATTAACAATGGCGCGGGCCACTGCGATGCGCTGCTGTTGACCTCCAGATAGTTGTCCTGGTTTTCGTTCGGCGAGATGGCCAAGTTCAACAAGGTTTAAGGCGTTTTCCACCTCTGTCTTTACATCTTTGATGCCACGACGACGCAGACCAAATGCTATGTTCTCAAAGATGGTGAGGTGCGGAAACAACGCATAGTTTTGGAAAACGGTATTCACATTACGGCGATATGGTTTTTGAGTTGTGATGTCATTGTCGCCAATGTGAATTGTGCCTTGAGATGGTTCTTCCAAACCAGCAATCATGCGCAAAGTTGTGGTTTTGCCACAACCGGAAGGACCAAGCAATGCAAAGAAGGAGCCATCAGGAACGGTTAATGAAAGATCATCAACCGCACAGAAATCTCCATAGAACTTGGAGACGCGATTAAGTACTAGATCGCCGGTGTCTTGAGAAACCTTGGAGTTCGCCATCACAGGCTACTTACCAAACCCCTAGTTTCCGACAGCTTCGTCAAAAGCGGCCTGGTACTTGGTTGTCTCATCAGCGGTGAGAGAACGGAAGACCTTGACCTTATTCAACGTAGCTTCATCAGGGAAAATGTATGGACTTGATGCAAGATCTGGATCAATCTTCTCAAGCTCTGGCTGCGCCTCTTCTACTGGGCAGATGTAATTGACGTAAGCCGCTACCTCTGCTGCAATCTTTGGATCGTAGTAGTGGTTCATCAACAACTCAGCGTTCTTCTTATGGGTTGAGGTTGATGGAACCAACATATTGTCGCTCCACAAAGTTCCACCTGATTCAGGGATTGCGAAGTCAAACTTGCCATCATTCTCGGAGCGCAAAATGAATACATCTCCCGACCAACCGATAACCGCGACAGCATCGCCATTTACCAAGCTTTCAGAGTAGGAGTTGCCCTTCACCTGACGAATAAAGCCGTCAGCGATCTTGCCCTTAAGGAAATCAATTGCGTTCATGAACTGATCTTCAGTGAAATCTCCAGATGGATCTACACCTTGGTACTGCATAATGACACCGATAGTGTCACGGAACTCAGAGAGAACCATGATGCGGCCCTTGTTTGCAGGTGCAAACAGATCTTCAATGGTGCGAACACCCTTTGGAAGTTTTTCGGTGTTCCATCCAAATCCAGCAAAACCTGATTGCCAGGTAAGTGAGTACTCGCGGCCTGGATCAAAACCAACATTTGAAAGTACGGAACGAATCTTGGTTTTGTTTGGAATGTTGTCAGCATTTAGCTTTTGTGCATAACCCTGCTCGATAAATCTTGCCGCCATCCAGTCAGTCGGTGTGACGATGTCATAACCAATATCTGATCCGATTGAGAGCTGTCCTTGAACTTTTCCGTAGAAGGTGTTGTTGTCATCAATATCTTCTGTGTAAGTCACCTTGATGCCGGTTGCATCTTCAAATGCTTTAAGAGTTGGGTACTCCTTGGTGTCCTCGTTGTAATCTAGATACAACGGCCAGTTTGCCCAACGGACAATCTTTTCAGAGTCACTTACATCTACTACGCCTTCAGTGCTTGTTTCCGAACCAGTACCGCAAGCCGCCAAAGTTGTTGCACCTGCGATTGCTCCGGCACCAACAAGTAGTGAACGACGGGTCATCTGAGCTTTAATAATGGCACGGGCCTCTGGCGAGAGTGACTGCATATCTTTCTTCATCGTTTCACTTTCTGGGTCGGTTACTAGGACTGGGAATTTTGGGGAAATCTATCAGGCGTTGAGATTAGTCATGACATGTTTGATGCGTGTATTACCGGAGCAAAGATTTCATTTTGAATCATCTCGTCATCCTGGCGCAGATCAGCTACGACGGTTGGGCTCCAGAAGTAGCCCGGACGATTGATAGCG
>RFSC01000042.1 GCA_009924185.1 Actinomycetota bacterium | reverse complement strand
TTCTCAGTAATGGTTCCGGTTTTATCTACACAAAGCACTGAGATAGAACCAAGGGATTCAATAGAGGAAGGTTGGCGGGTTATTACCTTCTCTTTAGAAATACGCCATGCCCCAATCGCCATAAAAAGTGTGAGAATTACGGGAAACTCTTCTGGTATCAACGCCATAGCCGCTGCGATTCCCGCTAATCCACCTTCTAACCAGTTGTTCCGGGTGCTGCCATAAATTGTTACTACTGCTATCACTGTGAAAATACCCAGGACTCCGATAACTCGAACTAACTGATCTACATCTTTCTGCAACCGAGATCTGTTGGTCGTTATCTCCTGAAGGGATCTACCTATTGCTCCCAATTGAGATCGAATTCCTGTTGCACTTACCTCTGCTGTGCCATGTCCCCGGGTAATCAAAGTTCCTGAGAGCAGCAACTCGCCTTCGTTTTTATCAACGGGAACTGATTCTCCGGTGACCGTTGACTCATCAGCTGCTAAAGACGTCCCAGAGATAATCGTTGCGTCAGCGCACACCCGATCACCTTCAGATAACAACATCAAGTCGCCAACTACTAATCTCTTGCTGGATATCCTTTTCTCCACTCCATCTCGCAGCACCTTTACCGTTGGCGCCGATAACTCTTTAAGAGCCTGCAACGCCTTTTCAGAACGTCTTGATTGATAGATAGAAATGCCGAGCACTATAAAGACCGTGACCATTAACATCAAAGCATCTAGGACCTCAGCTAGAAGAAAGTTAATGACTCCTGCAGCGATGAGAAGTATGAGCATGGGCTCACTGAGAATTAACATTATTTGCTTCACAAAGGTTTTTGGTGCTTCAGAAGGTATTAAGTTTTCTCCCTCTCGGGTCAGTATTGATTGAGCTTGACTTTCTGAAATGCCACCGTGACTCACCTATAAAGGATAGCCAGAGAGTCTTGAAGAACTCTCACGATTTGTAAGTCTAAATGCGGTAAATGACCGCAGAGACTACTGCTGCTAAAAGCATCATTGTAGGAAAGTTAGCGCCGAGTCTCAGTGCAACAGCCGCAGCAGCAACACCTGCGAAGCGGTGGTCAATCACCACGGAGTTATCTGAGCCAAAACTTTGAACTGCGACTAACGCACTCAATAACGCTATGGGAATGAGCAAATTGATGCGTTGAACTCGCGGCTTATTCAAGAGGGATTCTGGCAATGAGTAGCCAATAAACTTCAAAAGAAAGCAGAGCAGAGAGGTAACGATTGTGGCAATCCATAAGGTGCTCATTACTTTCGCCACCCAAATGCGATTGCGAGCAAAGCTGTTGCAATGATCGGAACCCCAGCCGGCGCTACTGGAATCAATAGCAACGCCAACAACGCGGCTATGACGCCAACAATCTTGCTTTTTGTATCGACTAAACGGGGCCAAACCAAACCAAGAAACGCAGCGGGCACCGCTGCATCAAGTCCCCACGCTGATGGATCTCCAATGCTGTTGGCGCCCACAGCGCCGATCAAGGTAAATAGATTCCAGAAGAAATAAACCCCAATACCAGCAACTCCCGTTGACTCATCAATTGTTAGTTGCGCACCAATGAATTTTCTTACGCCGTGCAGAGACAAAATCGGTGCCATGCGCAATCCATAAAGACCGTTACGCAATCCAAGAAGAGATCCAGTAGCAATCGCGCTCAAGGGTGAGCCGCCTGCGCCCATCACGCCAACAACAGCGAACTGGGAGGCGCCGGAGAAGAGCAGAAGCGAGAGAAGGCAGGTTTGCAGGACGGAGAATCCCGATCCGATTGCCGCTGCGCCAAAAGCCGCTCCATATGTACCTACAGGTATCGCCACCGCCAGTGAGTCGCGCAACACCACACGCTTATCGAAGGGAGCTGCGCTAAGTGACACGCTCTAATTGTGCCTTAGAAATTCCTGACCCTGGGCCAGGTAGTAGATAAGGTCACGCACGTGAGCGAACAAAACCATCCTGAGATTGTCTTCCGCGACGATGTAACCGTTGAACTTGTAAAGGCTAGCGCTAATGATGCTGATGTTATTTGGGCAGCACGAGTTTCAACGGCGGGAGAGAACTCTCTAGATGAGATCAACTCAGATCCCGCACGTTCGGCAGGTCTCATTAACTACCTTGCGCGCGAGAGGCATGGTTCGCCATTCGAGCATACATCGATGACTTTTTTTGTTAGCGCACCAATATTTGTCTTCCGTGAGTTCATGCGTCATCGCATCGCTTCCTACAATGAAGAGAGTGGTCGATATCGCGAATTGAGCCCGGTGTTTTATGTACCAAACAAGGAACGTAAGTTGGTTCAAACTGGCAAAACCGGACATTATGTATTTGTTGATGGAACTGATGAGCAGTTCCAAATCTCTGTTGCAGCGATGAAGGAGAGCTACACCGTTGCATATGCAAATTACAAGAAGATGTTGGATGCTGGAGTTGCTCGTGAGGTAGCTCGTGCTGTTTTGCCCGTCGCTCTTTACTCCTCAATGTATGTGACCATGAATGCTCGCGCCTTGATGAACTTCTTGTCTCTGCGCACCAGCCGAGAGGGATCGCATTTTCCAAGCTACCCTCAAAGGGAGATAGAGATGGTGGCGGAAAAGATGGAGGAGCATTTTGCCCGCTTAATGCCACTTACCTACGCGGCTTTCGAGAAGTCAGGACGGGTAGCCCCTTAACAGGAGTAACCTTTCACCATGTCGATTCACCCGCCTTTTGGGCGCCTACTCACCGCAATGGTGACCCCCTTTAAAGATGATCTCTCAATTGATTGGGATGGCGTTGAAAAGTTAGCGGAGCATTTAATTCAATCTGGCCATGATGGCATTGTTTTGAATGGCACAACCGGCGAGGCGCCAACGACTAGCGATGAAGAAAAAGTTGAGATCATTAAAGTTGTAAAAAAAGTTGCTGGCTCACGAGCCAAGATTGTTGCTGGAGCGGGCAATAATGAAACCTCTCACTCGGTGGAGCAGGCCAAGATGGCCGCCGCCGCTGGAGCAGATGGTTTGCTAGTTGTTACCCCTTATTACAACAAACCACCTCAGGCGGGAATCGCTGCACATTTCAAAGCTATGGCAGATGCCACCGAAGTTCCAGTAATGCTTTATGACATTCCAGGAAGAACCGGTGTTCAAATCGAGCCAGACACAATTGTGCAACTCGCAGAGCACCCCAACATCGTTGCCTTGAAAGATGCCAAAGGAGATGTGGCATCGACTTCTTGGGTGATCAAGCGATCTGGAATTCCGGTTTACTCTGGAGATGACATTTTGAATCTTCCATTGCTTTCGGTTGGCGCAGTCGGATTTGTTTCGGTTTGTGGACATACAGTCGGAAGAGATTTACGTGAGCTCCTTGATGTGTGGTTTTCAGGCAACACAGCTCGTGCGCTAGAAATACATCAGAAGTTATTGCCGGTTTACACCGGAACATTCCGTACCCAAGGCGCTATTCTCACCAAAGCGGCATTGAATTTGATGGGTTTACCAGGCGGAAAGGTTAGATTGCCACTCGTTGATGCCACCTCAGCACAAATATCTCAATTACGTGAGGATCTGCGCGCCGGCGGCGTGAAAGTAAGCTAATGAATCATCCGCATCCCGATCTAGGGTTGCCACCAAAACTCTCCCCACAAACTCTGCGCATAGTTGCGCTTGGTGGATTGGGCGAAGTAGGCCGAAATATGACGGTATTTGAATATGCCGGCCGGCTACTCATTGTCGACTGCGGTGTTTTGTTTCCTGAAGAGAATCAGCCTGGCGTTGATTTAATTTTGCCGGATTTCTCCTATATCCGCGAGAGATTAAATGATGTTGAAGCCGTTTTTCTAACCCATGGACATGAGGATCACATAAGCGCCCTTGGTTATTTGTTGCGTGAGCGGGAAAACATTCCAGTTATTGGATCAGCTCTAACCCTGGCCTTTTCAAAAGGAAAACTTAAAGAGCACCGCATCTCTCCAATAACAATTGAAGTTAGAGAGGGACAGCGACGAAAAGTTGGAGATTTCGAGCTGGAGTTCATCGCGGTTAATCACTCAATTCCAGATGCTTTAGCGGTCGCAATCAAGACCCCTGCAGGCGTAGTGCTTCACACCGGTGATTTCAAAATGGACCAACTTCCTTTGGATGGTCGCACTACCGACCTAGCGCGTTTTGCCACATTGGGCGAATCTGGTGTTGATCTTTTCATGGTTGATTCAACTAACGCAGATATTCCCGGCTTCACAACTTCAGAGCGAGAGATCATGCCGGTCCTTGACCGAGTTATTGAGTCAACAAAGAGAAGAGTTATTGTTGCTTCATTTGCATCACATGTTCATCGAATCCAACAGGTAATAGATATTGCTTACACACATGGTCGCAAGGTTGCCTTTGTTGGCCGATCCATGGTGCGCAATATGAATCTGGCATCTGAGATGGGTTATCTACACATTCCACCTAACACTTTGCTGGATATAGATGAGATAGATGATGCGGGAGATGGAATTGTTTTGATTTGTACTGGTTCACAGGGCGAACCGCTGGCCGCATTATCAAGAATGGCAAATGGCGATCATCGAATAAAGGTCGGAGCTGGCGACACGGTAATTTTGGCCTCTTCGTTGATTCCCGGGAATGAGAACTCGGTTTATCGAGTGATTAATGAGCTGACCAGATTTGGTGCACGCGTTGTTCACAAAGGCAATGCTTTAGTGCATGTATCTGGCCATGCCGCTGCAGGTGAGCTCTTGTACTGCTACAACATCGTTAAACCAAAGAACGTTATGCCGGTGCATGGAGAATGGCGTCACATGCGCGCAAATGCTGAGTTAGCAATCTCTACAGGAGTGAAGAGATCTAATACCGTTGTTGTCGACAACGGGGTAGTTGTTGACCTGGCCGAAGGAAGGGCGCAGGTGGTTGGTGCGGTTCCAGTTGGTTATGTCTATGTAGATGGACAAAGTATTGGTGACATAACTGAGGCTTCCTTGAAAGATCGAAGAATTTTGGGGGAAGAGGGCTTCATCTCAGTTATCGTTGTTATTGACTCGCAAACCGGAAAGATTGTGGCCGGACCGGATATTCATGCCCGCGGATTTGCTGAGGATTTGGCGCTTTTTGATGAGGTAAAAACTCGTATTGAAAACGCGCTTGCCGGTGCTGTTGCAGGTGGAATAAATGGCACCCACCAGTTGTCCCAAGTTGTTAGGAAAACTGTAGGAAGTTGGGTTGGGGAGGAGCATCGCCGCCGTCCAATGATTGTCCCTGTTGTAATAGAGGTGTAAACGCGGTTTCAACGGCGCGCCTCGCTGTTGAGAAAAAACATTTCCAATACGATTTTTCGTTGTGGCTAAGAAAAATTCCCCAAAAAAGCGCAGCGGTGTCATCCCGGCGCTGAGCCGTACCCTGACACTTATCTGGCGCAGCTTTGCCAAATCCCGATTAGCCATTTGCACCCCAATTCTCTTTGCCTACTTTGCTTTGCGGATGTTCAGAACCCCGGATGACAAGGCAGCAAATGGTCGAATCACCATCGGTTCCTTGTTGTTGGTTTTAAGTTCTACCGCATTGATTCACATAGTTAATCCCTCCTCTATAAACACCGGAGCTACCGCAATGAGAGAGGGTGGAGGTTGGATTGGTTATGCCGTCTCAACTCCACTGGTCGCTTTAGTAACAGATGTTCTGGCAATTCCAATCCTTTTGTTGACTTTTCTATTTGGAGCCTTGGTAATTACCGCTACTCCTTTTTCAAAGATTTTGAATTTGCTTAAGGGTTTAGGCAGTGGCGCTGGTTCTAAAGTAAGCGCAGCTCTCGAAGAGCGTCGCGAGCGCAAAGCTGAAGAGTTTGAAATTGCCGATACTCCACCATTTGAAACCCCGCTGGTACAAGAGTTCTCAAATCAAGATGAGGATGAGGAAGAGATAGAGATAGACGAAGAGAGTTTTGACGAAGAGTTCACGGTTGAGGTGCCAAAGCCTAAGAGTGAAAGCAAACCAACTCGCCCCGTCCAACTAGTGCTTTCTTCTAATGATTCTTACGAACTTCCTAGTATGGAGTTGTTGCGAACCACCCCGGCTACAAAGGGCAAAACCAAGGCCAATGATCAAATCGTCCAAGCTTTAACCGAGGTATTCGCTCAATTTGAAATTGATTGTGAAGTTACTGGATTTATGCGCGGTCCTACCGTAACCCGTTATGAAGTGGAGTTAGGTTCAGGCGTAAAGGTAGAAGCAGTTACCGCGCTCAGCAAAAACATCGCATATGCGGTGGCAAGTAGTGATGTCAGAATCCTTTCTCCGATTCCAGGCAAATCTGCTGTAGGAATTGAGATTCCAAATACTGATCGCGAAATTGTCTCGCTAGGGGATGTTTTGCGCTCCAGTGTTGCTGGCAATGATCATCACCCGATGGTTATCGCTCTTGGTAAAGATGTAGAGGGCAATTTTATCTGCGCTAATTTGGCCAAAATGCCTCATCTTTTGGTTGCCGGCGCCACTGGAGCCGGTAAATCCTCCATGATTAACTCATTGGTAACTTCAATTCTGATGCGAGCGACACCAAATGATGTGCGTTTAATTCTGATTGACCCAAAACGTGTTGAGTTAAATGCATATGAAGGGATTCCACATCTAATCGCACCGATTATCACCAACCCGAAGAAAGCCGCAGAAGCTTTGGCGTGGGTAGTTCGTGAGATGG
>RFSC01000041.1 GCA_009924185.1 Actinomycetota bacterium | reverse complement strand
GTTATAGAGGCGGTTAATTCAGAACCGTTTGGTGCGGTCTTTAAAACAATGTCGCCACCCGAGGCTTGTGTCGGATTGCCAATCCAAAAAACTCGACCGGTCACGGCGCGGACTCGGTTAGGCGCTTCACCGAATGAGCTCTCTGGCAAGTGTTGGGAAGCGATGAAAACCACTTGTGCCTCGCTATTTAAGGAGGCGATCGGCCCGTGTAGGAAATCTGAGGATGACATCCCTTGTACTGGAATTAGGCAGGTTTCCTGGAGTTTTAGAGCAAACTCTTTTGAATTGGGATATGAGAAGCCCCTACCCAAAACATAAATCGGCTTTTCTAACTTAATGTTTTTGGCGAAATCGACATAAGTAACTTGATCTGCGGAAATCTCTTTTGATGCGCTGATTATGGATTGTGTATCCGGCTTTTGATCACTCCACATCATCACTAGTAGATAAGAAACCATCAACTGTCCAACATAGGATTTTGTAGCGGGAACCGCCAACTCTGGCCCAGCATGGATTGGAAGGTGAAGGTCGGACAACTTGGCGAGTGGGGAATCTGGTGCGTTGGTAATTGATAACAAATACGCACCACCATCTTTGGCAGCTTTCGCAAAACTTATTAGATCTGTTGATTGCCCGCTCTGACTAATTGCAATCAAAAGGCTCTTTTCATAATGAAACTTGGGCGAGTACATGGTTGCAGCTGATGGTGAAGCTAAACCGACCGGCAAACCCATTTGGGTTTCTAGTAAATACTTCAAGTAATGAGCGGCGTTGTCTGAGGTGCCACGGGCGAGAATTACAACATTGGTGAAGTTGTGGGTTCGGTAGAGCTCTTTGGCGGATTGGTTTTTTTCCATAGCGGATGAAATTCCATCCAGCATCTGTGGGATTTCGGCAATCTCACTGAGCATTACCGCACCAGGTTTAGACATTGCCTTCCAATCTCTTGTAATCGAACCGCTTTAGTTTAATTGATATCCACCGCAGCTTGGCCAGCACCGCAAATTCGAGCGGTAAACAGGTCAGCAAATCCATCCTCTAACTCAAGTGGAACCTGACAATGAGCGTTCTCTTGTGGTGGGAAATCGAGGTAAATTCCCCTTAAATCACAGATAGTTTGGCCGCGGCCTGGGCCATTAGTTATGTCCACTTGAACATTCACATTTGGTGAAACTTTGGCCTTTACCAAACCAGCTGCAATTCCAACCGCAATCGCATCATGCATGGTGGCTAGTCTCTTGCCAAAAGATCGCTCCTCATTAAAGGTTGTGTAGTACTCAGCAATTAGCGCCATGTATCCGGCGATTCCTCCTGCTTGGCGCATCTGTTCAAAATGTTTTTCAGTTAGCAGTGTCTTCATAGTTACATCTAGCCCAACCATTGTGATGGGCCAAGGTGCCTTAAATACTAGATCGGCAGCCTCTGGATCATGCCAAATATTTGCCTCTGCAACCGGTGAAACATTTCCTGGAGTCAGCGCGGTGCCGCCCATAATCGTGACGCCCCGAACAAGTTTGGGAAGGTTTGGCTCAAGTTTTAACGCCAAAGCCAAATTAGTTAAAGGACCAACTGGAACTAATTCAATCTCTCCTGGGCGTTTACGGCATTGCTCAACAATGAACTCTGCGGCGCTTAGCGAGATTTCTTTTCCGTACTTTCCCTTCATCCCTTTATTGCCTTGTCCATCATTGCCATGAACAAAGTAAGCAAAATCTTGATGTGAACCATTGATTGGCTCTGTGGCGCCTCTAGCAACTGGGACATCGGATCTGCCACACATCGCCAGAATGTTCAAAGTGTTTTGCGTAGCTAGATCTAAATCAACATTCCCCCAAATGGTGCCAATGCCAACTAATTCAATCTCTGGAGAAACACAGGCCAGGATTATCGCCATCGTGTCATCTACACCGGTATCGCAATCCAACAAAATCGGGGTTACTGATTTACCACTCATCCCGAAACCTTATAACTATTACTGTTATTTCACGACTGGTTTTCGTTGGGAAACAACTGCTGCCGTTACAAGACTCAGACTCATCGCACCAATAATGGTTACAAAATTAAGCAAGGTCGGCCATTGCACGAAGGGGTGGCCAAAAGCATCAAAAATGGAAAGCCTTACCAACCAGCTAGGCCAATCCAAATAAGGAGCCATGAAACCTATTAACCAAGCGGCACCAACATAAATAGATAACAACTGCACAGCATTCTTGCCATGCAAAATGGCAACAAGAGCGGCGTTGATTGCTGCAAATGCAACGGCGAACAAGATTGTCATTACAAACACCCTGCCTAAAGCCGCGGGGTAGAGATTCGCACTCTGCCAAAGACCGCCGATTGTGGCAATAATCATGGTGCTAGTAATCATGATCAACGCACCCAGCAAAGTTGCGGTCATACGCTTAGCAATCAATGCATTTCTAGAGATGCCAGTGGAGAGAATTAACTGCACCCGTCCCTCGTTTAGATCACTAGTCCATCTACCACTTTGTTGAATCACAAAACCGGCAATAAAGGGCGGCAGTATTTCGTACACCATCGCTAGGTACTGCAGCTCGGGTGTCTCACCAAAACCACTGGCTGCAAACTGCTCTAGAAATGCAAACTTTGCCCAGATATCTATGATTCCGGTCATCAACGAGATGAAGACGCCTATGAATGCAGAGCTTGCAATTACCCACGCCGCAATTCCAACTCTTTGTCGCCACAACATGTCTCCGACTAATCCTTTTGGAACAAGGTTACCCCAACCAAACTCATCACTATCCAAGAGGTGTAATTGCTTGAAAACCCTGGGATTACAGGGCGAGAGAGGTTTGCGTAATAGAAGGGAGACAGATACTTGATAGGTTCTAGCCAACTGTATTTTTCGGCGATATTGTTCAATACATATAAAATTGTAACGATAATTGTTGTGGCTCCAGCTGCGGTTCTAGAGTTCTTCACAAATTGTGAGATCAACAAACCCAATCCAAATACCGGCGAGATACAGATTCCGATCGCCAAAAAAGTGATGATTGCTCCAGATGTGTTTGCTTCTCCGGAGCTCTGTAGTGCAAAAGCGGTTGCTAAGCCGAGACCGAGTGAAATGGCCATCTGGGCAGCAAAGTCAGCGATAGAGCGAACAGTGAGAAGTTTGGCGCGGGTTGTCTTTGCCGATAAATAAAACTCAATATCTCCGGTCTCTTCCAACCTGCGAATTAGGCGAGCACCTTGTAATGCCGCATACAAAGCTAGGAAATAATTGAATAAGGTGATGTTGTGATAAGCCAGATATCCACCCAAGGTATCTAGCCGATCCGCTGGCCATCTAATGATCCGCATCGCTTCAATAGTGGGCATTATCGATTTCGCCAAGACCTCTGGCCCACCGGGAAAATCTCTTAACTCAGCAGCGATTGCCAGAGCTTCAAAGTACATCGCCAGTGTTCCACCAATAAGCCACGCTGCGATAGTTGCTCTTCTCTCCCTTATCGCAGCGGCAAACATCGCCAGATTGGAATTTCTATCTATTAACTTCAGAGAAGAACACCTCTTCCAGTGAAAGCTCTCTACTGTCTAATTCAGATACTTGGAAATGACTCAACAGCTGCAGAATTTCATTGATTGAACCATTACTCTCAAAGTAAACAGAGTCCTTTGTAACCACCACTTCGGTGGCTCCGGAAGTAATCAATTGAGTACTAGTAGGTTTTTTTCCAATAAAACTGGCGGTTATCTTGTGGATTCTTTCACTGCGTAACTCAGCGAGGGTTCCTTCTCGAACAATTCGCCCGCCAATAATCAATCCGATTCGCGAACAAACCGATTCCACATCAGAGAGAACATGTGAGGAGAGAAGTACGGTCTTTCCCTCCTGGACCGCCTCTTGCACCATTGTTCTCAACTCACGTTGGATTACTGGATCTAATCCAATTGTTGGTTCATCAAGAATCAGTAGTTCTGGATTGTGCATGAAAGCCTGAACCAGTCCGACTTTTTGTTTATTGCCATGAGATAGCTCTTGGTATTTGCGATTTAAATCTAACTGAAGGCGGTTAGAAATGATTTTTAACCGCTCTCGATCTTCTATACCGCGCAGATTCAAAAGCAGGTTGAGAATGTATCCAGCGGTTACGCTGGGAAAATCCATTAACTCACCCGGCAAATATCCAATCCGCGCCTTAAGTTCTAAAGAGTGTTGTTGTGTATCTAATTCGAAGATCTCAGCCGAACCCGAACTTGGTTTTATCGAATCCATCAACAGCTTTAAAAGCGTACTTTTGCCCGCTCCATTCGGGCCAATCAATCCAAAGACCTCTCCACTCTTCACTGTTAAGTTGCAATCAAAGAGACCGTTGTTTGATCCGTAATCCTTACTTAGCTTTTCGCATCTAATTACAACCTCCTGCTGCTTCATCGAGCTAGGTACCCACCATCAATTACCAGCTCTGATCCAGTTACAAAAGAGGCATCATCACTTGCTAGATAAGCCACTCCTGCAGCCACCTCCTCTGGTAACCCCAAACGATTCATGGGAGTTACCTGCAATAAAACTTTGCCAAACTCGGTCTCTTTGGCGTTACCCAGGATTGGGGTATCAATAAATCCGGGGTGTACCGAGTTAACCCTTATGCCTTGTGTTGCCCAACCCAATGCTGCGGTTTTGGTCATCAATCGCACTGCTCCTTTTGCTGCGTGATATGCCGGAGATGCGCCAAATCCGCCGCTAATTCCAAAAATTGAACTGGTGTTAATAATTGATGCGTGTTTGGATTTTTTTAGTAGCTCAGCCGCTAACTTCATTCCTAAAAAAACTGAGTTCTGTGTAACTGAAATAGTTTTTAAATAATCCTCCATTGAAGTTTCTTCAATATTCTTGGTGTCACCAATTCCGGCGTTGTTAAAGAGAATATCTAAACCACTATATTTGCTCTGAATCTTTGCTAAAACCTCTTTCCATGATGCTTCACTTGATACATCATGATGTAGATACATCGCATCGCCACCTCGGGTCTGCAACTCTTTTAATACTGTTTCGCCGAGTGAATCTTGAATATCGCTAATAACTACCTTGGCGCCTTCATTTATAAATCTGAAGGCGGTGGCTTTTCCAATTCCGCTAGCGCCACCAGTAACTAAGGCAACTCTGTTCTCTAACCGCTTCATAACGCTCTCCATTACAACCCAGATATAGGGGGTGCGTTGTGGATTATTCGCCTCTTACTTGGCGATTACATGTACTTAACTCTCACAAAAAGGTAAATGAGCCTTGGAGCGGAGACGAGAGGATTTGAACCTCCGATTCCCTTTCGGGAAAACCTCATTAGCAGTGAGGCGCACTAGACCGGGCTATGCGACGTCTCCTAGTTGCAGGCGAAGTTTAGCCCTCCTTGGTGAAACAATTTAATTGAGCCTGTACCCTCACATTATGAACACTTTCGACAATGGTGAAAAAGCTGCCGAACGGAAACTTCCTTCCCGCCCACACGATATTCCGACCCCTGAACCGTTAAAGAGGTTCATGGAACAAGGCTGGGCCCCATCTCCATTGAAGGATCTAAAGAAGAATCCGGTTGCTCCTTACGCGGTGGAACGTCGAAAGAGATTGTCAGAAGCATTTCCAAATAAGCGTCTCATCATTCCTGCCGGCACCTTCAAGGTGCGCAGCAATGACTCTGATTATCGATTCCGTCCGCACACCGCATACTCCTGGTTGAGCGGAGTAAATGGCACCGATGCGGTTCCTGATTCAGTTTTAATTTTGGAGCCAAATGGTTCAGGTCATGACTCTTTGTTGTTTATTCATCCCCGTTCGGTACGTGAAAACAGCGATGAGTTTTATCGCAACGTCCGCCATGGCGAGTTTTGGATTGGCCGCCGCATGACATTAGAGGAAACCGAGTTTGCTTATGACATCTCAGTTCGTCATATCGATACTTTGGATGATTTTCTTGGCAACGAAAAGGATTCACTGACTGTTCGTGGTGAAGATTCATACATCGACTCTCGAGTTAAGGAGAGTGCCGATGACGCCGCTTTCTTCTCCTGGCTATCTGAGGCGCGTTTAGTAAAAGATGAGTTTGAGATTGCAGAGATGCAAAAAACAATTGATGCCACCCATCGCGGTTTTGAGGACATGATCCGGGCTATCCCAAATGCGATTGGTAAAAAACGTGGTGAGCGTTTGGTAGAAGGTGCATTCTTTACCCGAGCACGTTTTGAAGGAAATGATTTGGGTTATGACAGCATCGTTGCTGCCGGATCACATGCTTGTGTACTGCACTGGATTCGCAATGATGGAGAGTTGCGCAATGGTGAATTGGTTTTGATTGATGCAGGTGTTGAAGCAGAGTCACTATTTACTGCAGATATCACCCGCACCTTCCCAATAAATGGAAAGTTCACAGAGGCACAACGCCGTATTTATATGTTGGTTTATGAAGCTCAAGAAGCTGGCATGAAAGCGGTAAAGCCGGGCGCTAAATTCCGCGATTTCCATGTTGCAGCTAGCGAAGTTTTGGCGCGCGGCCTGGCAGAGCTAGGTGTTTTGCCTATCTCTCCTGAGGAGTCGTTGAAGCCCGATGTTGGTTTGCACCGTCGTTGGACTGTTCACGGTACTGGTCACATGTTGGGAATGGATGTGCATGATTGTGCGCAGGCCCGTAAAGAGGCGCACACT
The DNA here is from genome assembly GCA_009924185.1 of Actinomycetota bacterium. GTDB lineage: Bacteria > Actinomycetota > Actinomycetes > Nanopelagicales > Nanopelagicaceae > MAG-120802. Next base: position 289 of record RFSC01000041.1, on the reverse strand, counting down.
GAAGGCATATTGAAAGAGGGCATGATTCTTACCGTAGAGCCGGGTTTATACATTCAACCGGATGACACCTTATTCCCTGAAGAGTATCGCGGCATCGGAGTTCGCATTGAAGATGATGTCCTTGTTACCAAAGATGGTTGCAAAAACTTAAGTGCTGCTATGCCTCGGCACCCTGATGAGGTTGAGGCATGGATGGCTGCTTTAACCTCTAAGTAGAGCTGCGCAATCATCAGCTGGGATGTAATTAATTTTCTCATCCCATTTAATGTTTAGCGGTCGAACAAATCGC
>RFSC01000005.1 GCA_009924185.1 Actinomycetota bacterium | reverse complement strand
TACTTGGCTCCTTCAATCTATTCGGTTCCTTTGAAAGAGTTCCACTAATTACCGCTCTATTGTTGGTGTTTACCCTCCTTCTCGCCGATTTCTTTGACACGATGGGAACAATGACAGCCATCGGTCAGGAAGCAGGATTGAATGACAAAGATGGAACACCTCCAAATGCACAGAAGATCTTATTGGTTGACTCTCTCGCAGCTGCGGCTGGTGGAGCGGCCGGCGTATCTTCAAATACCTCATACATTGAATCTGCTTCAGGTGTTGGAGAAGGTGCTCGTACAGGTTTGGCATCAGTCGTTACTGGTGTTCTCTTCCTGCTTACAACTTTCTTGGCTCCACTTGTCGCAATCATTCCTTATGAAGCTGCAACCCCAGCCCTCATCATCGTTGGTTTCTTAATGATGACACAGATCAAGTCCATTGATTGGGAGGATTATGGAATTGCAATTCCATCATTCCTAACAATTATCTTGATGCCATTTACCTACAACATTTCAGTGGGTATTGGCGCAGGATTTGTCTCATATGTTGTAATCAGATTACTCCAAGGAAGAAGGAAGGACATCCATCCACTATTGCTTATCGTGGCTGGTCTGTTCATGATCTACTTCTTGAATAATCCAATCAACACCTGGGTTTCATAATCTGAAGTAAAGAAAAGGCCTCGGAAATCCGGGGCCTTTTTTCATTGGTGCGGTTACCAAATAATCTCTGTTAAGCCTTTGCTTTTTAGCATCTCGTTGGTTTTGGAAAATGGTTTTGAACCCAAGAACCCACGATGCGCCGACAATGGACTGGGATGTACCCCTTCAATCAGAGAATTTACGTCAAAAAGCGGCGCCAACTCTCTTGCTGTATTGCCCCATAACAAACCGATAGCTTTCAGGCCAGCAATATGCTGAACAATTGCATGTGTAATTTTTTGCCACCCCAGGTCTGCATGGGAACCACTATTTCCTGCGGTCACCGTTAGAACCCGGTTGAGCAAGAGAACTCCCTGTCTGCTCCAACGAGATAAATCTCCATCTGCCGTCGTGGTCGAGCCAATGTCGGTCATGATCTCCTTTTGGATATTCATAAGCGATCCAGGTAAACCAGATGTTCTCGGAGATACTGCGAATGCCAGACCAATTGCATCTGAGATATTTGGATAAGGATCTTGTCCAACTATCACGACCTTTACCGCATCTGGTGGAGTTTCAAGTGCTCTGAATACATAGCGCTTATCGGGGAGAATTCGTTCACCTTGATCCGCTTTACTCTGAAGTTGTCGACCAATCTCGTTGATCTCTTCCTCTAATTCACTCAGAATCGCTCGCCAGGATTCTGGCACTAAATCAAAAAGCACAATTAACCTGCAGATGCAAAATATCTATTGCCATCAAAGTGCAACTTTAGATTTACTCCGAAAACCTCATGTAGATGTTCTGCAGTCAAGACCTCAGAAATAACTCCGGAATAAGCAACTTTGCCCTCTTTAAGAAGTAGAGCATGTGTAGTTCCTGCTGGAATCTCTTCAATATGATGGGTAACGATTATGGTTACAGGAGCCGAAGCATCACTGGTATATGCCGTAATCCTTGAAAGAATATCCTCACGCCCGCCTAGATCCAATCCGGCGGCTGGCTCGTCGAGCAGAAGAAGCTCTGGATCGGCCATTAGCGCTCTGGAAATCTGTACTCGTTTCTTCTCCCCCTCGCTTAATGTTCCAAAATACCGCTGCCCAAGCTCTCGAACACCAAAGGTATTAAGCAGCGCTTTCGCCCGAGACTCATCCCAAAGGTCATACTCTTCCTGCCAACGGCCGGCAATTGCATATGCTGATGTAAGAACAACATCAATGACGGACTCATCTGGCGGCAGTAGCTCTAGCATCGCACTAGAAGTGAAACCAATGCGTGGTCTTAACTCAAAAACATCAACCGCACCCATTCTCTGATTCAAGATGCTCACGGATCCTTTTGAAGGATGTATTAACGCAGCCGTAAGTTGTAAGAGGGTTGTTTTCCCAGCTCCGTTAGGGCCAAGAATTACCCACTTCTCACCTTCATAAACCTGCCAAGAGATAGGCCCGAGAATGCACTTGTTAGAGCGATACACCTCAACATCTTTAAGGGTTAAGATCGGCTCCATAGGGAGTGAAGATACACTTCCAGTTGGATTTTTCGCTAAAATTTGGAAGTGAGCCACAACCAAAATACCCAAACCAATTCTTCAAACCCCTTCAAGGCAAGCGCAATCATCCTCATTAGCGGCAATAGCGGTCCAGAAGCACTCAAGAAAGTTTTAGATATTCTCTCCGAATATAATCTCAGCATTGTTGACCAGCAAAATATATCCATGGTTGGTCGACTCATTGCCGCAATTCAAATTAATTTCGACCCAGCTCATGCAGCTGCAATTGAAAGCGAGTTGCTCTCGGCGATGAGACCGATGGGTCTCGACGTCGCCCTGGAAATCTTATGAGTTATCAACTTGCCATATTCGATGTCGACTCAACTCTAATTGAGCAAGAGGTAATTGATCTTCTAGCCTCCAACACTCAGCATGGTAAAAAGGTTGCCGAGATAACAGATGCAGCCATGCGTGGCGAACTAGATTTTGATCAGGCTCTAACTCAGCGTGTGGGCTTGTTGCAAGGTTTATCGGTTGATGTTTTTGATAAGGTTCTTCAACAAATCTCCTTTTCAAAAGGCGCTATCGAGTTAATTGAGGAGTTAAAGAACCGCAAATTCAAGATCGGTGTTGTATCTGGAGGATTCCACAATGTTATTGATCTTTTGTTCAAGGAACTTCAACTAGATTTTGTTCGTGCGAATTCTCTTGAGGTCAGTGGAGAACATTTAACCGGTAGGACGTTAGGGCCGATCATTAATCGAGAGGCTAAAGCGCAAGCTTTGGCAGAGTTTTCAGCGCTACATCAGATTCCGTTGCAGAACACTATTGCCATTGGAGATGGGTCCAACGATATCGAGATGATTAAGCTGGCCGGTCTAGGGTTTAGTTACAAAGGCAAACCTGCTCTAAACGAGGTGGCGGATGTTTGCCTCGATGATGCAGATCTGACCTATATTTTGCGTTATCTGTAGTGATAGAAATCTTTACAAACGGCACGAGTGAATATCTGTAACCAATATTCCTCGAGCGCCCAGATCCCACAATTTATCCATGACATCATGAACATCCAACCTTTTAACCATGGCCCGCACGGCAACCCATTCATCGTTTTGCAGTGGGGAGATAGTTGGAGATTCTAATCCTGGCGTAAGGCGACAAGCTTCCTCGAGATTAATTTTCCTAACATCATAATCAACCAAGACATACTGTCTAGCAATCACAACGCTACCGATTCGGCGAATCATGGTTTCAGCCTTCACGTCTCGGATGGCGCCAGTTCGTTCGATCAAAATCGCCTCGCTACGCAAAATCTCTTCTCCAAAGATTTGCAATCCGGCCTGCTTCAATGTATTCCCTGTAGAAACCACATCAGCGATTACATCCGCTACACCTAATTTGATAGCACCTTCAACAGCCCCGTCTAACGGCACCAGAGTGGCGTTCACATTCTTATTGTGCAAGAAGTTTCGAACTAAGTTTGGATAGGCGGTAGCGATTCTTTTGCCATCCAATATTTGATTTCCAGGAGTTGCGGCAAATCGGAATACGCTCTTTCCGATATCTAAAGCCATCACTTCAGAAGCCGAAGCCTCCGAATCAAGCAATAGGTCACGTCCCGTAACACCAATATTTAATTCGCCGGATCCTACATAGATGGCTATATCCCGTGGCCTTAAATAATAGAACTCAACCTCATTACTAGGATCAATATAGGAGAGATCACGTTGATCAGTTCTTTGTCGATAACCCGCTTCACGTAAAATTTCGGTAGCGGCATCCGCCAATGAACCTTTATTTGGCAACGCGACTTTCAGCATGCAAACCCGTCCTATAACTTCTCGTAGATGTCGTTGAGGGAAATCTCTCGTGCCAGCATCAGTACCTGAAGGTGATACAACAACTGGCTGATCTCAGTAGCCAAGGCTTCCTTATTTTCATGCTCAGCAGCCAGCCAAACTTCGCCAGCTTCCTCCAAAATTTTCTTCCCGATGACATGTACGCCTGCATCTAATTGTTTTATGGTTCCAGATCCTTCTGGTCGGCGCGCAGCGATCTCTTGAAGTTCAGCCCACAGTTGCTCAAAACTCTTTGATGCCATAAACAGAGTCTATCAACTAAGGTGTTTTAAACGCGGAGATGATTTTCTTATGACAAAGCTTCTTCTCTAAGCCGATCAATCATCTCGGCCGGATCATCTGAGCGATAAACGGCGGAGCCGGCAACAAATGTATCCGCCCCTGCTAGGTATGCCGTACGGATAGTTTCCAGAGATATACCGCCATCTACTTGAATCCATTTCTCATCCCAGCCTTTTTGTCTGAACCATTTTCTTGCCATCTCAACCTTTGGCATCATCTCGGACATAAACCTCTGTCCACCGAAACCGGGTTCCACTGTCATCACCAGAATCATGTCAACCTCAGACAACAGCTCCTGAATCTCTTCCATGTGGGTATTTGGTTTAATGGCTAATCCTGCTCTTACCCCCATTGATCTGATGTCTCTCAAAGTCTGTTGCGGGTCATTACACGCCTCATAATGCACCGTAATGCTCGCAGTATTATCGGTTGCAAATTTGACCGCCTCCGTATCAGGTTCATCTATCATCAGATGAACATCAACCGGCAGAGCGGACTCTGCAATTATCTCTAAAGATTTAGCTAAATCGAAGGTGAAGTTTGGAACAAAGATGTTGTCCATAACATCCAAGTGAAGTAGGTCGGCGTGGCCTGCAACCCTGCGAATCTCATTTGGCAGATCATCAAAATTAGCATTTAAGATGCTCGGACAGATTCTGATCAAATCATTACTCCTTCTTGTGAAGCAGAGCAAGAAACATAGCATCACAACCATCCAGATGGGTCCACAATTGCAGGAAACCATCCATGTCTGCCCTGGGGTGCTCAATTTGCATAATCTCAAATTGAGAATTGCGCTTCAAGAAACCTCTAATCTGGAAGATTGTTTCCGCTTGGTGCGGACTGCAAGTTGCATAACCCAAAACCCCGTTGGTATTCAATTTCTCAGCTGCAGCATCTAGCAACTCTGATTGCAGCTCAACCAGCTCCTTCAACTCTTGAACAGTGCGACGCCAACGCACCTCTGGTCTACGCCGCAGAGCCCCAATTCCAGTGCATGGTGCATCAATCAAAATCCGGTCAAATTTCCCCATCGAATCCGGTAATTCACGGCCATCAAAATTAGTGACCGTTCCATATCTGACTACCTGTTTTACTAGGTTTGCGCGCGCTTCAGATATCTCATTAGCAACAAACTCTCCCCCTCGTTGAGATAACAATGCGGATAGATAAGCTGCTTTGCCTCCAGGACCGGCACATAAATCTAACCAACGCAGATTCTCTTGGTAACTTTTAAAAAACTCCTCCACCACAACCTGCGAACCGTAGTCTTGAACGCCCGCTCGTCTTTCTCGCACCGCTGTCAAATCCCCCGGATTTCCATCGAAGTTGACAGCATTCATCGATTCGGCCAGATCATGGGCCCCATCCACTATCAATTCATCTTTACTTGATAAACCGGGCCAGGCAATTAATGTCGGCTTAGTTGGATGGTTGTTGGCACGAAGTAGTTGTTCAACCTGATCTACATCTTTTAGATTATCGATGTACGAGCTCACAATCCATTCCGGATGGGAATGCTCTCCAGCTAATCTTGAAACTTCATCGCCCTGCCACTCAATTGAATCCATCTCTGAAATTCTGCGCAATACTGCGTTGACAAAGCTTGCGGTAGATTTTCCTAATACCCTTTTTGCCAGTTCAACACTCTCGTAGATTGAAGCATGGGGTGGAGTACGCATCTGCTTCAATTGATGCGTGCCTAGCCGCAGAACAATCAGCGCCTTGGCGTCTATAAGCTCTAATCTTCTATCACTGACATTCTGTATGTATTGATCGTATAAACCCTTCATGCGAAGGGTGCCGTAAACCAGTTCAGTAGCCATTGCTTTATCATTTTTGGACATTTTGCTCGCGGTCAGGAACTTGGGAAGAAGAAGGTTGCTGTACTCGCCCTTCAATTCAACTTCAGCCAAAACCTCAAAGGCCAAAACACGTGGGTTATCTATTTGTCTCATGTATTAGGAAAGCTCAAATCGAAGATGTTCTTTGTTTTGTATTCCTCGGACCCATTCATCTGCTGACATTTCTCTTTTGCCTTCTGGTTTAACCCGCTTTAGATGCAATGCTCCAACGCCACAAATGACGATCACTTGAGGTGTAGTAATCACAGTTCCAACTGGCAATGCAGAATCAATCTCAGTTTTTGAAATTTCCGCCTCAGTAATTGAAATCTGTCTTTCCCCCAATCTGCTCCAGGCGCCTGGCCAAGGGGAAAAGGCTCGAATTTTTCTCTCTGTTGAAACCGCCGAGTTTGACCAGTCAATAAAGCCATCTTCTTTTGAAATCTTCGGCGCCAAACTCACTTGCTCCGCACTTTGAGAAACAGGTTCAATTCCCATTTCAATTTTATGCAGTGATTCCTGTAACGGCTGAATGGATAACTCACTCAATGTTTCCAATAACTCACCTGCGGTTTCATCACCTTTTAAAGGATGTACTTTGGAGGCGTAAACCGGTCCAGTGTCTAACCCAGTCTCCAATCGGAAAACTGTAATGCCACTAGTTTTGTCTCCATTCAAAATACTGAACTGAACGGGAGCCGCTCCGCGCCATTTCGGCAGTTCGGAGAAATGAACATTGATCCATCCTTTCTGCGGCATCGAGAGTTGATGCTTCTTAATCAATCTTCCATATGCTGCTGTTACAACCAGATCCGGCTTTACACTCTCAAGCAACCTCTCAAGTTCGAGGTCGTCGGCAGGTTTAAACACCTCTAGACCGCGACTTGTGCAATATACGGAAAACTCATTGGGGGTCAGATTGCGACCTCGCCCTGTGGGTTTATCTGGTCCGGTTATAACTGCCTTCATACCGTGATTGGCAATTAAATAATCACAGATGGGTACTGCCACCTTTGATGAGGAAGCTAAGACAATATTCAAAGCACCCAACTAAATATTTCTTCCAAATGTGGAGTGCGGCGACACCTTTATCTCTGGAGAGATACCAGCAGATTCGGCCTCCATAAACCAATCCGAGGCTCGAATCTCCTTCATCGCCTGCTTCCTTAAATCACTTGATAGCCGATCTATGAACAACACTCCATTCAAATGATCGGTTTCATGTTGTAAGGCCCTGGCCAAAAACTCAGTTCCTTCTACAACCAGCGGTTCTCCATGCATGTTCCAACCTTTAGCGACCGCTCTAAAGGCCCTTGGTGTGTCATAACTTAACTCCGGAAAGGAAAGACAACCTTCCTCACCTTCTTGCATCTCCTCGCTCAGATCAAGCGTTGGGTTCACTAGGTGACCAAATTGTTCATCAACATGCCAGACAAAGACCCGTAACGGCACTCCAATCTGAGGAGCGGCCAGGCCTGCTCCCGGGGCATCCAACATGGTGTCAGTTAGATCCTTAACTAAATTTCTCAGCTCTTTATCAAAATCCACTACTGGAGAGGCAGGGGTCGTGAGCACTGGATCGCCAAAGTACCTGATTGGTTGTATCGCCATGGCAGCATTCTACCCGCTGTTAAAGGTAATACGGATCAACCTTTATCGTGAACAACTCTTTCCCCCCAGAAGAACGAAGCTTCTGTAAAGCTTTCAATCCATGCAAAACTTTTGCGGCTGATTCCTGTTTTACTTTAACCGTCAATCTAGTTCCAGAGTGTGAAATCAAGGTTTTAGCAATAGCGCCGTACTCGTTTTCGAACTTGATTCGCAATCCAGATAGTGCGCGTATCTCACCATCGATTTGAATGACTCTTACAAAAGGCGGCAAGTTAGTTTCCTGGCGATCCCGGTTCAGGTGCTGCATAAACCTAGCGGGTTTTCTGGCGATAATTGCCTGGGAAACAGGATTGGAATTGTTAAGAGAAAGATAAATCTCTGCATCACTTCGGGCCAAACTCAAGGCATTTAACCAAAGATTAAAAAGCTCCTCTTCGGCTCTAATGAACTGTCGAGATGCCATCTCCTCCCCATCGAGTAAAACTATGCCGGCAAACCCTTGCTTGGCCTTGACGATGTTGGAATATGAGGAGATTACTATGCAGGTTTCACCAATTTCCTGTCTTGCTTCATCATCTGGTGATGTAAGAATTACTCGCTGTCCAGGAAATGCCTTTCCTACCTCTTCAACAATCCTCTTTGCTCCACTGCGGTATATAAGATACTGAACCCCTTGGCATTCGACACATCGCCAATCCTTTAGGCTCCAATCGCATATTGAGCAGACCACGCTTCCTTTATCTTGCATAGACAGTAATCCGCCGCACTTACATCGGGCTCTATTCCTACAGTTCTTACAGACAAAACCTGGAGCGTAGTCCTTATTAGCTGTACAAACCAAAACTGGCCCCTTCTTCAAAGCCCTACGAATGAGTTCAAAGTAGTTGCTCGGCAATGTTTGAATACTCTTGGTTAATACTGATGTACCACTTTTTGATACTAGCTTCACCCAATTCAAATCAATTAAACGTTGCAGCTCTGCAGAGCAACCGTGGCCGAAAAAGAGGAGATCGCAACCTTCGGAGTCAGACCTAAGCAGAGCTACATCCCTAAGGTTCCAATACGGTGCTCTTTGCTCAACATAGTGAGCTGAACTTTCATCCAAAACATAAATTCTGGCCAAATCACGAATTGGGGCAAGAACTCCTCCACGCAAACCCAGGATGATCAGATTCTCATGACCCAGGATCCGTTGAAAAGATGATCTACGTAAAGCGGGCGTTAAATGAGACCCAACCTCAACATGATTCATGTCTTGATGAGTTAAAAATGCCTCACGAAATGCCTGCAATGCTTTTAGGGTAGGAAACAGCAGCAGAGTTGAGCCACCTGCCTTCTGTTCCTTTGAAAGATATCTAATCATGACCGCATTTGGGTCATCAGCCAGACCAATCGGAATGAAGAGCCTTCGATTTAACTTGGCTCTTTCTCTCTGATCTCGAAAAGGAATGCCATGCATTTGGGTACTCTTATTCAAAGTGGGAACTGCCTTCAACAGCATCTGAGCAAAATTGCATAAATATCTCTCTGTAACCTTCTCGAAGAAATGCAACTGCTCTGAGCTAAAGACGTTACTGGCACGGATCGATTCGATGTTGAAAAGGTTTCCTTTGCTCCGTGAGTCAACACTCACCACCACGCCGGTGTGCCTCGCGTTCCTAAAGGGAACCTGAACCAAACTGCCTATCGAGAGGGTTTCCTCAAGGTGCTCAGGAACTGCATAGGTAAAACTTTGTTCAACGTGAAAGATTCCCAGATCCAGAACTACCTCAGCCTGTAAATCTCCAGATTTGATCTCTGTCGTTCTGCGGGCGGCGCTGGTAGCTCGCTGTCGCTTTAAATTCAGTGGCTTTACATTTGCCACCATGTTTTAGCCCTTAATAACTTTGAGAATTTCCGCCGCTTTGTCAGTTTTTTCCCAAGTAAACTCAGGCAGCTCTCGACCGAAATGCCCGTAAGCGCTGGTTTTAGAATATATCGGACGCAATAAATTCAATTGATGAATAATAGCTGCTGGACGAAGATCAAAGACGTTCAATACTGCGTCGGAGATTTGATTTACTGGCACAGTTTCTGTTCCGAAAGTTTCTACAAAGAGACCTACTGGTTGTGCCTTTCCAATTGCATAGGCCACTTGGACCTCACAACGTGTCGCTAGCCCTGCTGCCACAATATTCTTCGCCACCCAACGCATTGCGTACGCCGCAGATCGATCAACCTTAGAAGGGTCTTTGCCGCTAAAAGCTCCTCCACCATGTCGGGCCATTCCGCCATAACTATCAACAATTATCTTGCGTCCAGTTAGACCAGCATCTCCCATAGGTCCACCAATAACGAAACGTCCTGTGGGATTGACCAGAATCCTTACATCATCTGAAGGAATATCAAAGCTTTTAATTACCGGTTTAATTACAGATTCCGTGATCTCTGGAGTTAGGGTTTTTTCAAGATCCACATTTGCAGCATGCTGTGAGGAAATCACCACTGTGTTGAGGGCTACAGGCTTTTCACCGTCATATTCGATGGTGACCTGGGTTTTACCATCAGGCCTTAGATACGCCAATTGTCCTGATTTCCGAACCTCGGTCAGTCTCTCCGCTAATCGATGTGCCATAGCAATTGGCAAGGGCATGAGAGTTTTGGTGTCACTGTTTGCATAACCAAACATCAATCCTTGATCCCCTGCACCCTGCAGATCAAAAGGATCTTTCGATTTTGATAGACGTTCTTCAAGGGCATGATCTACTCCAACCGCAATATCTTGTGATTGTTGACCAATAGAAACCGAAACACCACAACTATTGCCATCAAAGCCCTTATCAGAGCTGTCATAACCAATATTCAAAACTGTTTGACGGACCAACTCATTAACATCGGCATAACCATTTGTAGTAATCTCACCGGCGACATGCACCTGCCCCGTGGTGATCAAAGTTTCGCACGCCACCCGACTCTTAGGGTCTTGAGCTAGCAATGAATCTAGTACGGCATCAGAGATAGCATCAGCAATCTTGTCCGGATGTCCTTCAGTGACTGACTCAGATGTAAACAATCTTTTAGCCATTTACCCGCTCCAGTCTTGTTCCGATTCTTTTTATAATTGCTTTAGCCACATCATGCTTATCAACAGCTTCGAAGGCTTCTTGACCGCCATCAGAACTTAAAAGATAACCTGAGGTATCTTGAGAACCAAAAATTGCGCCATTGGCAACATTATTTACATAGAGAAAATCTGCGTTTTTACGGTTCAACTTTTCCTTAGCTAGTTCAAGGCTATTAAGACCTGTCTCAGCCGCAAACCCGACTACTATCTGCCCGGCCTTCTTCATCTTCCCTGCTTGAGCCAATATGTCGGAGTTCAAAGTTAATTCAATTTGCTGCAATTCATCTTTTTTGATCTTCTCCACCGAACCTTGGGTTGGCTTCGCATCTGCTACAGCTGCAGCCATAACCAAAGCTTGATTTAACGGAAACTCCTGAACTACGGCATCAAGCATTTCAGCCGCGGTTTCAACCTTAATCACCCGGGCTCCCTCTAATTCAAAATAATCAGTATCACCCGCGATAACAGTTACCTCTGCGCCAGATCGTAGGGCTTCATATGCAACAGCAAGGCCTTGACGCCCGCTAGAGCGATTTCCAATGTATCTCACCGGATCAATTGGCTCTCGAGTACCGCCTGCTGTTACCAAGACTTTTGTATTCAATAACTTGGCATCAGAATTTGTGATTTGCAAAACTTCGCTAATGATGCGGGCGGTCTCTGGGAATCTGCCAATTCCAGAATCTTTTCCAGTTAACCGTCCCGTGTCCGGTTCTAAAACTGTCATACCTCGTTGGCGCAACAACTGCACATTTTGAGCTGTTGCCGAATTGAGCCACATATTTGGATGCATCGCAGGCACAATCAAAACTGGGGCGTTACTAGCCAATACCGTTGTGGTTAACAGATCATCTGCTCTACCTTGAGCCAATCGAGAGATTAAATCTGCAGTGGCAGGAGCGATAAGAATTAAATCAGCCTTGTCGGCAAGAGCAACATGGGAAACATCTGAGCTATTTTCCCAAACCGAGGTTGCAACATTACGCCCCGAAAGAGCCTGCCAAGTTGCCTTGCCCACGAAATTTAAAGAGGACTCTGTTGGAACAACGGTTACTAAGAACCCATGATCTTGTAATCGCCGCAGCACATCGCAGGATTTATAGGCCGCAATACCTGCGCTTACGCCAAGTACAACTTCACGGCCGCGAGGGAAGAGAATCGGAGCGCCAGCCATGGCAAATATCTAGTTCTGTGGCTCCAGATTCTCGATAGTTAGCAATCCATCATTTATCTCTCGCATCGCGATTGATAACGGTTTCTCATGAACATGAGTTTCAACCAATGGACCTACGTATTCGAGCAATCCTTCACCGAGTTGAGAGTAATAAGCATTGATTTGACGTGCTCTTTTTGCCGCGTAGAGAACCAACGAGTACTTGGAACCACTTTTATCAAGCAGTTCATCAATCGGTGGATTTGTGATTCCATCAAGAGCCGCCACGATTACTCCTCGTTTACTAATCAGTTTTGCCTTACGGATGACACTACGGGCCTCATCAAGCCTGAAGACCTTCGGGTCCTATGAGGTCGCCAAGGATACCAGCGCTTGTATTACCTCATCGACCTGATGGTTTGTGAGTAGATGATCAAACTCTCCTGCGGCCGCCATCTCCTGCCTGGCTAGGGCTAATCTGGCTGCAATTCGCTCTGGTGTGTCGGTGCCTCTATTGGTGATTCGAGCCTCTAACTCCACCATAGAAGGGGGTTGAAGAAAGACCATAACAGCCGTTGGCATCGCCCTCTTTACCTGACGCGCGCCCTCAATTTCGATCTCCAACAACACATGCTTTCCTTCACTCAAAGCAGAGATAACCGGCTGTTTAGGAGTCCCATATTTTGCCCCTGCAAACTCTGCCCACTCGAGAAAAGTTCCTGAGTCAACCATCTTTTGGAAATCTGAATCACTTACAAAGTGATAGGCAACCCCATCCACCTCTCCTGGCCGTGGTGAACGTGTTGTTGCAGAAACTGAAAAATAGAAATGATCGAATTTCTTTAACTCTGTAACGATCGTACTTTTGCCAACACCGCCAGGGCCAGACAGCACAATTAGTTTTCCAGGAGCAATGCTCATGACTCCTCCTTCAGAATTGTAAGTAAGGATTCATATTGGCTCTTACCAACTCCCTGTACTCTCCTAGTTAAAGATATGCCAGCACGTTCCATAACATTCGATGCTCTAACCTCTCCGAATCCCGGCAAACTTAATAAGAGCTCCTTGACTCTCATTTTGCGAATCGCTTCATTCTCATGGTTGAAAGCCTCAAGCCAACTTCTTTTTCTCTGTTTAACATCAGCTTTGAATTGAGCCCGAACTTTCCGGGATTCTGCCGCCTTCTCTAAAGCAGCCCGACGCTCCTCATTTGATAATTGGGGAGGTGTACTCACCCACCAATTAAATCAACTTATTTGATAGAAGCGAAAATCTCGGCGGCCGCAAGATGCGGATCCGCTGCACCCGTTATGGGTCTACCTATTACAAGGTAATCAGATCCCGCAGCTATGGCCTGCGCTGGTGTCATAACCCGTTTTTGGTCATCAGTTGAAGAGCTAGCCATGCGAACACCGGGGGTTATCAAAACCGCTCTCTCTCCCAAAACCGCTTTGATCGCTGTTACCTCAAGTGGGGAGCAAACAATCGCTCTGGCGCCATTTTCCACCGCATTCATGGCAAGGGTAACCGCTAAACCGGTGGGGTCATCTGGAAACCCCATAGCTTTTAACTCATTGACATCAATGGAGGTAAGCACCGTAACTGCTGTAATCCTGGTTTGCGGCACAGCTTGCGCAGCAGAACGAATCATCCCAGCGCCGCCTGAGGCATGAACCGTCAGAAAATATGGATTTAATGAGGAAACACTCTCGCAAGCACCTTTAACTGTGTTGGGTATGTCATGCAATTTCAGATCGAGAAAAAGCTTTACATCTGGATGTGCTGCTTGAATTTGGGCGACGCCAGACAGACCCCGTGAAAGGTAAAACTCCAAACCCAATTTATAAACACCAACATATTCCTTGGTTTGATCCATCATGGAGAGTACGGAGGCAACATCAGGGCTATCTAATGCCAAGATGATTGGTGAGTTACTCATTGTGGGCAACACCCACTGCCTCGGAAATGGAGTTGAAACCTCGCTCCATCAACAATTCTCGAATCTCTCGCTTCACCTTTATCGCGGCGGTTGGATTACCAAAATTCGCCGTGCCAACAGATACCGCACTAGCTCCGGCAAAAATCATCTCAAGAGCATCCTTGCCACTAGTAACTCCACCCATTCCTAGGATCGGGACATTCTTGAATTTTGAATGGACCTGATAAATCGCCCGAACCGCAACTGGCCGAATCGCAGGCCCAGATAAGCCCCCAGTCTTTCCAGCTAACTTTGGTCTTTGTTTATCGATATCAATAACCATTCCCAAAAGGGTATTTATTAAAGCCAAACCATCTGCCCCCGCGGAGATAACCTCGCCAGCAATTTCGACAATGTCAGTTACATCTGGTGAAAGCTTGGCAATGATTGGTAACTCCCCACCAATATTGCGTCGCACAGCCTCAATAACATCACGAGATGCAACTGGATCGCAGGCGAAGACCAAGCCTCGATTTTCAACGTTTGGGCAGGAGATGTTCACTTCAATTCCACTCAATCCTGGAACTACTCGCAACCTCCTGGCCAGGGATGCGTAATCATCAACTGTCTCCCCTGATATGGAAACGATAATCCGAGCTTGATTTGCCACTAACCAAGGAATGTCATCTTCCAAAAACTGATCAATTCCCGGTCCCTGCAATCCAATTGAGTTGAGCATCCCACTCGGGGTTTCCGCCATCCTAGGAGTTGGACGACCTGATCTTGGCTTCAACGCGATGGATTTAGTAACCACGGCGCCCAGTTCGGTTAAAGAAAAGAACTGGGATAACTCCTTGCCCGAACCTGCACAGCCGCTGGCGGTAAACACCGGTGAATCAAAATACTTGTGGCCGAATTTAACCCGCATATCAAAGTTTGAAGGATCAATCATGATGCACCCCAAGTTCCTTCTGGAATTTGCCGATTGGAGTTCCATACAACGCGAGAACCATCCATTACTGGTCCATCTATGCAAGAGCGGGTCATCTTTATAACCCCGTTGTCATCTTTCACTGGAAGGACGCAGGTCATGCAAACTCCAATACCGCATGCCATTGACTCCTCAACCGCACATTGATGCATCAAACCGAACTGCTCAGCTAAATTGTCGACAGCCGCAAGCATTGGCATCGGACCACAGGAGTAGATAATTTCCGAGTTATGTTTCTTAATTAATTCGGGCATGACATCGGTGACTTTACCCTTATTGCCGGTTGAGCCATCTTCGGTGGTAATGGTTAAAGAGTTTACCGACCGCTTTCCTTCTAATGGCGCATAGATTTTTCCTGCAACAGAGGCTCCAAGGATCATGTCTACTCGACAACCACGCTCCTTCAAAACCTCCGCCAAACCAAAAAGCGGGGCTGAGCCATAACCGCCACCAACAAGTAACGCGTTAACCGGCTCAGTGGGAATTCCGAAGTTGACCCCTAAAGGACCAACCATATCTACGTGATCATGAATGTTTAGACCAGTTAACCACTTGCTACCTTGACCGTGCGGAGCCACAACTAACTCAATTGTTCCGCCGTACTGGCCTCGATCGCTAGATCGATATATTGCAAAAGCACGCCTTAGAATCATGGAAGAGTTACTGCCGCCAACTGAAATTGCCACGAAGTTACCTGGCTTAGCGAATGTTGCCATATCTCCAACTGCGAAAACCATGTGATGGTAGGCGCCTACCTTTTTGTTGGAGATTATCTCTACTGAACGTTGTTGTGCTTTCTTATTTATGCTGGTCATCTCTTGTGCCACTCTTGGATTGATTGTGCGGTTAATCCACCTTGTTGTAGAGCTCTGATTCCCTCTACCGCAGCCTTCAAGCCTGGAACGGTCGTAATGCAAGGCACTCCTCGTTGCACCGCCGCGGTACGGATCAATCTTCCATCTCGCTGAGCACCGCGACCGTAAGGCGTATTAATAACCAATGCAATTTTATTTTCCCCTATTAAATCCACCGCCGAAATAGATTCAGGGTTGTTGGATTTGTCGGCATGTTTTGCGACCAACTCAGTTTCGACTCCATTGGAGTTCAATAAGTTATGGGTACCAACGGTTGCAAATAACTTGAACCCTAGCTCCGCAAGCTCTTTAACTGAAGCAATCGAATTATTCTTATCCTTATCAGATAAGGAGATAAAAATTGCCCCTTGTTTAGGCAGTGGTCCGAATGCGGCAATCTGACTTTTCGCAAACGCTGCTCCAAAAGATTTCGCGATACCCATTACCTCGCCGGTTGACTTCATCTCTGGACCTAGTACCGAATCCACTCCTTGGCCATCTACTCTTCTAAAACGGTTCCAAGGTAGCACCGCCTCCTTGACGGAGATACCGGTAGCAATTCCTACCGCGTACTTCGGCAAGATGCCCTCCATTCGCAGCTCTGCGATGCTCTTTCCGCCGGCGATCAAAGCTGCGGCTTTAGCAACTTGTATACCAGTAGCTTTACTGACGAAGGGAACTGTTCTTGAAGCACGGGGGTTAGCCTCAATGACGAAAAGCTCTCCTCTGGAGATGGCGAATTGAATATTTATCAATCCTCTGACGCCAACAGATTGGGCCAACTTTAAAGTTGCTTTCTCAATCTCCTTCAACATCTCAGGCGACAAAGATTGTGCCGGTATCACACATGCAGAATCTCCCGAGTGAATCCCCGCCTCTTCCACATGCTCCATCACGCCAGCGAGATACATCTGTTCGCCATCAAAAACCGCATCAACATCAACTTCAATAGCATCATCCAGGAACTTATCTATTAACACCGGATGTTCTGGATTTATCTTGGTTGCGATTTCAATGAACTCCGAAAGTGAGGCATCATCGTAGACAATCTGCATTCCTCGACCGCCCAAGACAAAAGATGGACGAACCAAAACCGGATATCCAATTCTCTGCGCCACTTCCAGCGCCTCTTGATAAGAAAATGCTGTGCCAAAAGCTGGTGCCGATAAATTGCTAGCCTTTAAGATTTCGCCAAATTTTCCGCGATCCTCAGCCAACGCAATCGCATCAGGTGAGGTTCCGAGAATTGGCACTCCAGCCTCTTTCAAACCTGCAGCCAAACCAAGCGGTGTTTGTCCGCCTAACTGAACAATCACGCCCGCTACTGGACCAGCCTTTAACTCTGCTTCGTATATTTCAAGAACATCCTCCAGGGTTAAAGGCTCAAAATAAAGTCGATCTGAGGTGTCGTAATCTGTTGAAACCGTCTCTGGATTGCAGTTAACCATGATGGTGTCAAAACCCGCTGCACTCAAAGCAAAACAAGCATGCACACAGGAATAATCAAACTCAATTCCCTGGCCTATGCGATTTGGACCGCTGCCCAAGATCAATATCGCAGGACGAGTTCGGGCTTTAACTTCACTTTCTAAATCATAAGTTGAGTAATGGTACGGAGTGAATGCTTCAAACTCTCCCGCACAGGTATCTACAGTTTTATAAACTGGTATTACCTCTAGGCGATGACGTTGCTTATAAACATCTTGAGCGCTAACTCCTCTTAAATCTGCAATCTGTGAA
>RFSC01000040.1 GCA_009924185.1 Actinomycetota bacterium | reverse complement strand
TGGGAGCGTGGTGAAGCCCTTGCTGCAATCTGCCAAGAGTGGCTAGATGGTGCCCGAGCCAAATTAGAAGCCGCTAAATCTGAAACTGAGAATCAATAAAAATGCCAGAGTTTATTTATGAAGATCTACTCCCAATTGGAGAGGACAAAACCGAGTATCGCTTAATCAGCAAAGAGGGCGTCTCTACTTTTGAGGCTGATGGCAAGAGCTTTTTGAAGGTGGCCCCTGAGGCAATTAGAAATCTGACTCAGATAGCGATTCATGACATCAACCATTACCTGCGCTCTGCTCATCTACAACAACTAGCCAACATTCTCTCGGATCCAGAGAGCTCTCCGAATGATCGATTTGTTGCCCTCGATTTATTGAAAAATGCCAACATCTCAGCTGGTGGTGTTTTGCCGATGTGCCAGGACACCGGTACCGCTCTGGTTATGGGCAAAAAAGGTCAACAGGTTTTAACCTCTGAAAGAGATGAGGTCACAATCTCCCGCGGCATTTACGATGCCTATACCCAATTAAATCTGCGCTATTCCCAACTTGCGGCGGTAACCACCTGGGAAGAGAAAAACACCGGTAACAATCTGCCCGCCCAGATTGAGATCTATTCAGATTACGAGCATGCTGATGAGTACAACTTCCTTTTCATAGCAAAGGGTGGCGGTAGCGCCAACAAATCATTTTTGTACCAAGAGACCAAGGCGATTCTTAATCCGACCGCATTTATCGCCTGGCTTGAGGACAAACTCCGCTCACTAGGAACAGCGGCTTGCCCTCCGTATCACCTAGCTATTGTTATTGGCGGCACCTCTGCAGAGTTCACCGCCAAGACCGCGAAGTTGGCCTCTACAAAATATCTTGACTCACTTCCAACTGAAGGAAATGCCAAGACCGGCCGAGCCTTCCGAGATCTTGCTTTAGAAAAAGAGGTCTTTGCTTTAACACAACGGTTGGGAATTGGTGCGCAGTTTGGAGGCAAGTACTTCTGCCATGATGTTCGGGTAGTTCGTTTGCCGCGCCATGGCGCATCTCTGCCAATCTCAATCGCAGTTTCTTGCTCAGCCGATCGCCAGGCCAAAGCCAAGATCACAAAGGAAGGCGTCTTCATTGAGAAATTAGAGACTGATCCTGCGCATTTCTTGCCGGAGACAACTGATTCTCATCTTGATGACAATGTAGTAAAAATTGATTTGAACCAACCTATGGAGCGAATTCTCGCCGAGCTCTCTAAGCACCCGGTAAAAACCCGACTCTCCCTCACCGGTACTTTGGTAGTAGCCCGCGATTTAGCTCATGCCAAAATCAAAGAGTTAGTAGATGCCGGAAAACCAATGCCGGAGTACTTTAAAAAGTATCCGGTTTACTACGCCGGCCCAGCAAAAACCCCAACTGGTTATGCCTCGGGCTCCTTTGGTCCAACAACCGCAGGACGTATGGATTCATATGTTGATTACTTCCAATCACTGGGCGGCTCAATGGTGATGTTGGCAAAAGGCAACCGTTCCAAACAAGTAACCCAGGCCTGCAACAAGCATGGTGGTTTTTATCTTGGCTCTATTGGTGGACCAGCTGCGCGATTAGCGCAGGATTGCATTAAGAAGGTTGAGGTCTTGGATTATGAAGAGCTGGGCATGGAAGCGATCTGGAAGATCGAGGTCGAAAACTTCCCAGCCTTCATCGTGGTTGATGACAAAGGAAATGATTTCTTTGCCGACAACGGCAAGCCATTAACTATCGGGGTAAAGCCGGAGGTTTAGTAGTAACGCGAGCGCTTGAACTTTGCTAGCGCCTTGCAAGGTGTTTCATAACGCACATCGATGTAATGCAGACCCCAGGTAATTTGAGTAACTGGGTTGGTGCGCCAATCTGTTCCCATAATCTCCATCTTGGTAGCTGGCAAAGCTTGTGGAATTCCATGGGCACCGGTCCGCTTATTGCGAGCTCTGTAATTCCAGTTGCTCTCCTTGGTCCACAAAGTATCGAGGCAGGAGAACTGGTACTTGCCCCAGCCGTACTTCTCCTTGGCAATCTCGGCACCAACTTTGCGGGCGCCCTTGCCGGTCCTGGCCTGCTCAACCTTTTTCATCATCAAAGAAACCATCAACATATCCCAGGCCATAACGGTGGAGCGTTCATTCATCTCTAGCAAGGTCGGCCAGGTTGGCTCGGTCTCACCAGGGATTGCTGCTCGAAGATCAGCGACTGGAGCTGGTGCGAGTTCAACCTCTATCGGAAGGGTTGGTTGGGCATAAGCCACCTCGACTGAGGAGATAAACAGGGTCGCGAAAGCAACGCTGGCAACAACAAGACGTTGTCTAAGCATGTGCCTATCGCCTCCATCTGTCTTGGCCACCTTGGGCAGCCAAAAGTCGAGTTTAAGTTTTGGGGGAATTGGGCTTTAGGGTGACAAAGCCCGGGGTGAGTCGCAAATTAAAGCTTGCGAGTGGCGGAAAAAAAGAAAATCTCACAGGAAATGTGGATAACAAAACCCCAGTTCAGCCCGTATAAAGTCCAATTTATACCTTTTGTAATGAAACCCCTAAAAATCGGGTTTTCCTTAGGCAAAGAGTTGGACTGGGTCCTCCAACAACTCAGTGACCAGGGCGGCAATCTGGGAGCGCTCTGATCTAGTCAGAGTGACATGGGCAAAGAGCGGGTGGCCCTTAAGGGATTCCACTACCGCAACCACACCATCATGACGTCCGACCCGCAGGTTGTCCCGTTGGGCGATGTCATGGGTCAAGACCACTCGTGAGCCTTGGCCGATTCTGGAGAGCACAGTTAGCAAAACCCCGCGCTCCAGGGATTGCGCCTCATCAACAATTACAAAGGAGTCATGCAGTGAGCGACCACGGATATGGGTCAAGGGAAGGACCTCAATTAATCCCCGATCCATTACCTCTTCAATCACCTGGGCAGAGACCAAGGCACCAAGGGTGTCAAAAACCGCCTGAGCCCAAGGCGACATCTTCTCGCCCTCGCTGCCGGGAAGATAACCCAGCTCCTGACCGCCGACTGGATACAACGGACGGAAAACCACAATCTTCTTGTGCAGCCGGCGCTCTAGAACCGCCTCCAAACCTGCACATAGCGCCAGCGCGGACTTTCCAGTTCCAGCACGGCCGCCCAGCGAGACGATTCCAATTTCATTGTCTAGCAAAAGATCAAGTGCGATGCGCTGCTCTGCTGAACGTCCATGAATTCCAAATGCGGTTTTGTCACCACGTACTAAGACCAAAGATTTATCGGAGGTAACTCGGGCTAGAGCGCTGCCTTTTTCTGAGTGGAGCACTACTCCGGTGTGGCAGGGCAGATCTTTTGCAATTGGATCACTTACCCGCTCGCCGGCATAGAGCGCATCAATAACTTTGCCACCAACTGTGGCATCAACCATTCCGGTCCAACCACTTGAGGGAGCTAACTCCGCACGATACTCCTCCGCTGAGATTCCAACTGAGGATGCCTTAACCCGCAGCGGCAAATCCTTGGTTACTAATACAACATCTTTCCCTTCACTGACCAAGTTTCGAGCTACAGCCAAGATCCTTGAATCATTTGTGCCATCTCGCAAAAAGCCATGTGGCAGTGAAGAGGTATCTGTGTGGTTTAGCTCGACAGAGAGGACTCCACCTGAGGCGTTAATTTTTAGAGGTTGATCAAGTCGACCATGTGAAATCCGCAGATCATCCAATTGCCGAAGAGCTGCTCTAGCAAAGTAGCCCAGCTCGGGATGGTCTCTCTTGGTTTCTAACTCCCCGATTACAGCGATCGGGATGATGATTTCATGCTCAGCAAATCTAAAGAAGGCGGTGGGATCAGCCAGCAGGACGCTGGTGTCCAGGACATAGGTTTTTCGTCCGGCGGAGCTGCTACGGGCCAAGTAACTCCTTCTTATTCTGTTATTTAGAGCTTAAAGATCGTGAAATTCACGCTCAAAAAGCCAGGGAAGTGAGTTAGGAAAAAGATAAATCCTCAAAGCCGGTAAATCACGCGACACGCTCAAGTAGAGGTTGAGGTTTACTTTTTATTTACCAAGTCTTCGCTGTCGAGCGGCGTAAGAACGCAGGGCGCGTAAGAAATCAACCCGTCGAAAATCTGGCCAGTACGCCTCACAAAAATAAAACTCAGATTGATGGCTCTGCCACAACAAGAATCCACCTAACCGTTGCTCACCAGAGGTGCGGATAACCAATTCGGGATCTGGCTGTCCTGCGGTGTAAAGGTATTTATCGATGGAATCAACTGAAACTTCATCAGCGATTTGAGTAATTGGTTTACCTACCGTGCCACACTCCTGAAGGTATTTTTTGAAAGCATCGACAATCTCCAGTCGGCCGCCATAGCCGATCGCAACATTCACTGTAATCCCGGAAATTCCTGCTGTCTTGGCCTCTGCATTTTTTAATCTAGCTGCCAGCTCCTCTGGCAATAACTCTAAAGATCCAACCGGGCGAATTTGCCAACGGCCAGTGGCGCTTAAATCATCAACCGTATCTGCGATTATGGAAATTAGCTTCTCTAGCTCTTGTGGCGAGCGTTTCAAATTATCACTAGATAACAACCACAACGTCACCAGGTTTATATCGGTATCTTCACACCATTGCAGTAACTCAATAATCTTCTCAGCACCTGCCCGATGGCCACGGGATGAGGATGTATCACCGGTTGGCGACGGGTTTTCCTTTGCCCATCTCCGATTGCCATCAAGAATTACCCCAATATGGTGCGGGGTACGGGAGAGATCTAACTGCGCCATCAATCTACCTTCGTAGATTGGGTAAACCAGCGATTTAACTAATGAGCGCAAACTCATTTAAGGGGAAACTCCCTCATCACCCTGCGCTCTGCAATAAATGAAGCAATTGGCAAGGTGCCCGCCAAAATAAACAGAATCATCCGCTTAATTGTGAACCGCGCTTTGGCGGTGAAATGGATAGCGGCCAAAACATAGAAGGCATAGACATATCCATGGACAAAGGGAATCCACTTGACCTTTGAGGCCAGCTCTGGGTTATCCAATAAGTAAACAACTGGCAGCTCAACAAACCAGAGCAGTAAGGACATGATTCCGGCGGCAAAGGCCATGATTCGAAACCGTTTAATTACACCGTTCAATTAACGCTCCCCTTTGCCTTCTTTTCTCTCTGTCTGCTGTAGAACGGTAGAAAAACTACTACCAGCGCCATGAGCCACCAAATAACGACATACGAGATGTGCTGCCAGTAATACCCCGGCACCTTTGGCTTCACCGGATCAACCTGTGCCCGCTTCAGATTTAAGGGCTTGCCATTTAGCACCTCTGACTTAGCCACCACGTAACCGTCATATACCGGCAGGTTGTAGGTAGCCACAAGCAATGATGGATCTAATCTGCTTAATTGATCCTCAGACTTCGGCGCTCGATCCTCAAACTGACGAACCATCAACCTTCCTTTAACAAAGACCTCACCTTTTGGAAGCTCCTCTGCTTGCGTGCCACGCACCACCAAAATTGCTCCGCCACCATTTACCTCAAGCAATCCAACCAACCAACTCTGAACTCTATTTTCATTATCAACCTGTCCAGGAGCATCAAACTGCGCTACATACTGTCCAGAAAATTCAACTACACGATTGATCGCGCTGTCCCTCAAATTTTCAGAAGGTGCTGCGACATCACTGAGGGCGACAATTGGTTTTTCGACATAAGGCTTTTGTAACTCTCTTAACTCATTGGCACGATCTAGTTGCCAAAACCCTAATCGGATAAAAACTAACGCTAAGACAACAACTACGGCAACAAAGCCAGAGTTCTTAAGCCAAGGACCCTTACTTTGATTCATCATTCAAACGATGATTTTCAATACGCTTCCAGCGCTTATAAAAACTACGCAACAACAAAACCGTAGCGGTGGTCAAGAAGATCATCGTCAGTGAACCAGCGATACCGGTGTCAAATACAGGTTGTTCCATGTCATCATTCTCCCATGACCGCCCAGTTCTCAGAGCTCCCTCCTGAAACTCGCGAGTTAATGCGGCAAAGATATGGATATCGGGAAAACTCCCGAGCCTGGAGAGTCATTGCGATAGTAACTGCAGCAATTTTTCTGCCTTGGCTGGCCTGGAGCGCTTGGCATCATTCCAATCCTGAGATCAGAGTGACCTTGATAAGTTTTCAAAATGAAACCCCTAATTCGATTGAAATCACCTATCTCGTTGAAAGACGTGACCCCTCACAACAGTTGCGCTGCACCTTGCTAGCCCGCGACAAAGACAAAAATGTGGTCGGCGAAATCGAACAGGTTATTCCCGCTGCGAAACAAGGTAAGCAAAGCTTCACCACCACAATCCCAACCCGTATCCCACCCGTTAATGCTGCGGTATTGGATTGTCGTGCAGCACAGGGTTGAAGAAAGTAGGCTTAGCCCCTTATGAGCAAGACCTGGTTAACTCAAGAGGCAGCAGATCGTCTAGCTGCAGAGCTCGCCCACCTCGAAACAACTGGCAGATCTGAAATTGTAAAGAAGATTGAGTCGGCCCGCGCTGAAGGCGATCTAAAGGAAAACGGTGGTTATCACGCTGCTCGTGAAGAGCAAGGCAAGATGGAGGCAAGAATCCGTCAGCTCAAGCACATGTTGGAAAATGCAGAGATTGGCACACCTCCTGCTAGCGCAGAGGGAATCGTTGCACCTGGCATGAAGGTTACTGTTGAAATCATGGGCGATGAGATGCAGTTCCTTTTGGGCTCCCGTGAAATCGCTAGCGGCGATATGGATGTTTACAGCGAGCAATCACCATTAGGCAGCGCTGTAATGGGAGCCAAAGTTGGCGAGGAAAAGAGCTACACCGCGCCAAATGGCAAAAACATTACCGTTAAGGTTCTAAAGGCCGAGATTTACAGCTGATTATTTGGATGCGGTATTGATGTATTTCCGCACGCTGAGCGGAATAAAAACCGCCATAATCAAAACCATATAAATCAAAGACATCTCAAGTGGGTTTTGGCTGGGCCAAGAGTTTGCAGTAACACCGAAGATGTTTTGCAGGCCAAATAGCTCACGACAGCCTGCGACCATAGTTGAGACCGGATTCCACTCCGCAAAGTACTGAAGTGGTTTTGGCATTCCAGTAGTTGGTGCAAATGCATTTGATAAGAA
>RFSC01000039.1 GCA_009924185.1 Actinomycetota bacterium | reverse complement strand
CCCAGCAATCTCTTCAGCCACAAGAATTCCTTCGCCGAATCCAACATGAGCTAATTGCAATGTTGGAATCAGATCTCCAACGGCCCATACCCCAGGGATATTGGTGCGACATTTGTCATCAACCAAGATGTAGCCCCGATCCATTTTTATGCCCTGCTCTTCATAACCGAGTCCTTGAGAAACTGGACCACGTCCGACCGCCACGAGCAACACCTCAGCATCAAAGCTCTTTCCATCTTCTAGAGTGACGGTAACGCCATTGGCATTTTTCGTTGCACTCTTGAATTTTGTGCCCAACTCGAAATTAATTCCACGTTTACGGAATGCACGCTCTAACTGCTTGCTGGAGGATTCATCCTCTAGCGCAACCAAATGAGGCAACGCCTCGATGATTGTTACCTCTGCTCCAAAAGATTTCCAGACCGAAGCAAACTCGCAACCAATAACGCCGCCACCTAAAACAATTACAGATTTAGGAACATGGGTCATGTGCATGGCGTGATCGCTGGTGACGATGGTTTTTCCATCTACCTCTAAACCAGGAAGAGATTTAGCGTAGGAGCCAGTCGCTAGAACAACATTCTTTCCTGTGTAACGCTGACCATTGACCTCTACAGTGTCGCGGGACACCAGCTTGCCAGCTCCTTCTACATAGGTGATGTTTCGAGATTTAACCAGCCCTTGTAAACCTTTATGTAATTTGGTGATAACACCATCCTTATAAGCGTTAACCGCGACCATATCCATGGAATGGAACTCAGCCTTAACACCAAACTCAGATGAGTGGCGAGCGCTATCAGCTACCTCGCCGGCATGAAGCAGGGCTTTTGTTGGTATGCAGCCACGGTGTAAGCAGGTTCCACCTAGTTTGTCCTTTTCGATCAGCACAACCTGTAAACCAAGTTGAGCCGCACGCAGCGCGCAGGCATATCCGCCACTACCGCCGCCCAGGATTACCAAGTCGAAATTAGCCACAGCAACCTCACACTCTTCTACTTAACAGGGACCCAAATACTGACCTTGGAATACTGTCCTATCCTGCCAGCATCAACGACCTGCGGCGGACTCCGCAAGGGCCACAAGGGTGCGAAGTGCGACACCTGTACCGCCAACCGGGGTGTAACCGTGAGGTTTTCCATCGTTATAGGCAGGGCCAGCGATATCTAAATGAAGCCAAGGGAGCTCCGGAGCTACAAACTCCTTGAGGAAGAGTCCGGCTACCAACATTCCACCCATGCGATCTCCGATATTGGCGATATCTGCAACAGGGGAGTCGAGGGAGGCGCGCAACTCTTCAGGCAGCGGCATGGGCCAGAACTGTTCACCTGTGCCATCTGCAATCTGCAGAAAGCGTTCAGAAAACTCTGGGTTGTTAGTCATTACCGCGCTGGTTCTAGTTCCCAATGCAACTACTTGAGCACCAGTTAAAGTTGCAACATCAATTAGACCATCTAAGCCACCAGCCTTAGCGCCAACCTCTGCAGCTTTCATCATGGCATCAGCTAGAACTAATCGTCCTTCCGCATCTGGGTTCAAAACTTCAACGGTTTTTCCACCATAGATAGTGATGATGTCACTAGGTCTGGTCGCGGTATCGCTAACCATGTTTTCCGCCAACGGCGCCCATGCATCAATCGCGACTGGAAGATTTAACTCAGCGATTGCCAGAATCGCGGCGGATACAGCCGCAGCACCGCTCATATCCGACTTCATCGCCTCCATACCCTGAGCTGGTTTTAATGCCAATCCGCCGGTATCAAAGGTGATTCCTTTTCCGACCAATGCGTAACGGAGAGGTTTCTTTCCAGATTTCTTCGGAGTATAAGAGAGATGAAGTAGACGAGGCTTATTAGCTGATCCTTGACCCACACCGATAATTCCGCCATAACCAAGTTTGCGCAGTTGATCATCTTTCAGAATTTCAACTTTTACCTTGGTGCCGGTACTTAGTTTCTTAAAGCGTTGACAAAAAGAATCTGGAGTCAGATGGCTTGGAGGGGTATTGATCAGGTCGCGAACAATGTGGGTGTACTTCGCAATTATCTCTGCCCGCTTCAGAGCTTTTGAATACTCTGATTTCTTTGCGTTTTTACTATGAAGATTAATTTTCTTTAGCGCTGGCTTGCGATCGGATTTTGAAGTGCCGCGAAACTCATCAAAGGCATAAGCGCCAAGTAGCGCACCTTCCGCTACCGCAGAAAACTCAGAAAGAGAGTTGGCCGGAAGAGCAAAAGTTGCGCTGCTGTGACCAGATAGGGCACGAGCGGCAGCGCCAGCTGCTCTACGGAGAGTTTCATGCGCATAGTTTTTTTGGGTTTGACCCAAACCGGTTAGAACAACAAGTTTTGTGGCGCTACCGGGCAGCTTAATTACCTCATCAGCCGCAGCGGTTGCTCCTAAATCATCTAGCGCTTCAATTACCGCAGCCGCATCAAAGGCTAAATCTCCGGTTTCCAAGGAGAATTTCTTACTCTTCTTGTCTCTTGCAAATCCAATTACCAAGACATCGTTGATTGCCGAGCTATCTGTCGCATTAATTGAGGGCATTGGGCTAGGTTATTGGAGTGAGTCAATATTCGCCATTACATGAGTTTCATAAGACGGCCGGAGCAAAGTTGGCCGACTTCGGTGGCTGGGAGATGCCTATTGAATATCCCGCCGCAAACGGCGGTGGAGTATTGAATGAGCACCAGGCGGTGCGACAGGCGGTCGGAGTATTTGATGTCTCCCATCTCGGCAAAGTTACTGTTCAGGGTGAGGGCGCCCTTTCTTTTTTGAACTCGGTTTTAACCAATGATCTGCGACGGCTAAGAGATGGGCAGGCGCAATACAACTTAATTTGCGATCCAGCGACGGGCGGCGTAATCGATGACTTAATCGCATACCGCTTCTCGGAACAAGAGGTACTTCTAATTCCAAATGCAGCAAACGCGGCGGAGGTTGTGAAGCGGTTAGTTACGGCCAAGCCTGCTGGAATTGAAATAAGGGATCGGCACAGAGATTTTTCAGTGCTGGCACTTCAAGGACCAAAATCAAATGAGATTTTGAATGGACTGGGCATCAGTGTTGATTTGGAGTACATGTCATTTAAGAAAGCTGAGATTGAAGGATTAGAGATAACTCTTTGTCGCACGGGATATACCGGTGAACTCGGTTATGAGATTTTGACCCGTTGGAATGAAGCATTACCGGTGTGGAACAAAATGTTGACATTGATTAAGCAATCAGGTGGTCAAGTAGCAGGACTAGGAGCCCGCGACACTTTGCGTACCGAGATGGGATATCCATTGCATGGCCACGAACTATCCATGCAAATCACTCCAGTCGAAGCAAGTGCCGGATGGGCTGTGGCGTGGGAAAAAGAGTTTTGGGGAAAAGATGTTTTGCTGCGACAGAAAGCAGAGAAAACCCATAGAACTCTTCAAGCATTGCTGATTACCGATCGCGGCATACCCAGAGCAGGAATGAAGGTATTGAATGATGCCGGAGAGCAAATAGGTGAGGTAACTAGTGGAACCTTTTCACCTACCCTGAAAACTGGAATAGCTCTGGCATTGATGAACAAGAAGTTGGATGTCGAAAGTGAAGTTGTCGTCGATGTTAGAGGAAGATCAAGTCGCGCTGTGGTTAAACGTGCGCCGCTGGTTGCATCCCATGTGAAGTAAGGTTCAAACGTAGCCGTGCCCGTCGGAAAGAGTTAAGAACAGGCCGTGCGGTTAACCAGATTAAGACCCCAGTAGTCAATGCACGTGGCAAATCCCAAGCCAAAGCAGTAGTTAAATGAAAGACCATAAATCTTTGTAAATTCTCCAAAATTGAAGCGCCAGCGATGTATGAAAGTTGGGTATCGGTTCCAGTCAACCATGGCCAAAGCTGCAGATCCATGAGCAATCCAAACAAGAGTGAGGAAACCACTCCGATTGAAACTAATAGAAAGCTTTCCAAGCCGATCTTTAAACTCCGGTAAGTAAGTTTTGCAAATGCACCGGCGATCATTCCAATCCAGCCCGCCGCCAACATTTGAAATGGCAGCCAGGGCCCGATTCCGCCAGTCAAGAAAGCTGAAGCTGCAAGGGATACAACGCCCAGAGAAAATCCAAAGGTTGCTCCGAAAATGTAACTTGCCAGGATAAGAAGAAACCACATTGGTTCAACTCCAATCGCCCCTGCGCCCACTAACCGCAAGGCTGCAATAAGCGCTGAGAGCACACCAAGGATGGCTACCGCCTTTGAATCTAATGCGCCTCTAGAAATCTCTATCGCAATCAAGCTAACTGCAAAGAAGGCAATTACTAAGGCGAAAATCCTGGCATTGTCTGGCTGGAAAAGAAGAAATTCGGAGTCAGGAAGATAGAGGGGCCAAGTAAATGACACCAATCCAAAAAGTGAACCCAGAAAAAGCAGGGGAACATTACTTTTCAGCATTTAGGTACCGCTCTGCTTCATTAACAGTTGTCCAATTTGTGTGCGGCAAAGCTTTGGCAACCTGTGGCGCAAATGCTGGAGAGGCGTTTAGTACTTGAGAGGTCGAGCCATCGGCAATTAACTCGCCATCGGCCAAGAAAATTACTCGATCGGCAACTTCAGCTACCAGCTCGACATCATGAGTTGAAATCAATACGGCGCGACCTTCCTTCTTCGCCACCCCCTTTAAAACTTGAATCAAAGTTTTCTTTGCTTGGTAATCAAGGCCTCTTGTTGGTTCATCTAGAACAATAAGCGGGGGTTGCGCCGAGAGGATGATGCTCAACGCAAGGCCCAAGCGTTGACCTTCTGATACATCTCTAGGATGTGAATTCAAATCAGGGATTTGCATAAGGGATTTGTAGATGGCCAGTGTTGAGCCTTCGGCAACTTTGTTGTCTTTATCCGCTAGCGCACACTCTTCTAAAATGCTTTGTCCATAGAGCAAATCCGTTGGCTCTTGAGGAACATAGCCAACATTTCGTATTAACTCTGGACCTTCCAATGCAGCTGGATTATTTCCGGAGACCCTTACCGAGCCAGAGGTTATAGGCGCCAACCCAACTGCGCACTTTAGAAGTGTGGTTTTGCCCGCTCCATTTCTTCCCATCAGAGCAACAATCTCGCCAGCTCTAATCTCCAGATTTATCTTTGATAATGCGTAAGCGCCCTGTGAATCTTGGTACGCCGCACTGAGCTCGTTTATAGACAACAAAACTTCACCAGTTGAAATGGAGTCAATGATTTCAGGGTTGTCAGCAACCTCAATCTTCGGTGCTAATTTACGAAACTCTCTGATGCTTAGTGGGATGGTTGGCATTTTTAGAGCCCTTGCCAGTTCAACTAATGGCGGTGCGATTGGAGAGCTTCGCATTACCTCTTCTGCGGTACCTAAGGCCAACGATCCATCGCCATGAATCAGAATGATCCGATCAACAAATTGAATCACCCTCTCCAAGCGATGCTCTGAAAGCACGACCGTTAGTCCCAAGTCATGAACTAAGCGATGCAATATAGAGAGAACCTCTTCGGCAGCAATTGGATCAAGTGCGCTAGTTGGCTCATCTAGTAAAAGTACCTTTGGGTTAGTTACTAGGGCTGCTGCAATTGCAACGCGCTGCTGCTCTCCACCACTTAACTCTGAAATGTTTTTGCGACGCAGCGCAGTAAGTGCAAGAAGATCTAACACCTCTTCAACCCGCTTTCGCATTACCTCAGGGGCGATGCCGAGGGTTTCAAGCGAGAATGCGATTTCATCTTCAACAATGTCGGAGACAAAAGTATTGGCCGGATTCTGGCCCACAATTCCGACAACATCGGCGAGTTCGCCAGGTTTCAATGTTGCCGTAGAGCGTCCTGCAACGGAGATGCTTCCTGACAGGATGCCACCTGTGTGATGTGGCACAAGGCCATTAATCAGACGTAACACCGAACTTTTTCCTGCGCCGGTGTGTCCGATTAAGAGTACAAATTCACCCTCATTAACCTCAAAGCTAACATCTTCAATGATTGTGCGTTGTGAGTTCGGATAGATAAGAGAAACCTTAGAAAAATGGATCACTATGCCACCACCGGTGTCAGTGTTAGAAAAAGAAATAGGGCGCCAATTAGCCAGGGAGAGATTGATCCCGCTATAAAAATCGCGATAAGCAAATAAGCAGGGCCGCTAACCCCTAAGGAATCTCGCATTTTCCAGCTTGGTGCTCGATATCTAGTTGTATTGGGAAAGTATCCATAGCCTCTTGACTCAAGACTCGCAGCTAAATCAATTGACCTTTCTAGTGAATCCTCAAGGACGGGAAGAGCAATTCTTTTCCAACTCTGCAGACCGCTTCCAGATTGACCCCGTAATCTCTTTGCTGCCTTGACACGAGAGATACTTCTGGCTGCTTGTGGTGCAACAGATGTCGCAATAACGCTGGCCAGGCCGATGCCATAAAAGCGACGTGGAAGAACCTTTAATAGTGAGTGTGGATTACTCAAACTATTAGCGAGAGCAAAAATCAGTATCAACGCCGCCAACAAGGCAGCCTCATTTAGGGTCAAGAGCAATCTTTGTTCTGTTACCGGACCTCCTAAACGAATGCCAACAAGCAGCTCTGGAAGCTGAATCTGGGGGAGAGTGAAAACAACCTGTCCCGGCATAGGAACACCAATGGTAAAACCAATCAACATGCGAAATGCAAATGCGATCAAAGCCAATCGTAAAATCCATTTAAAACTAGAGCGCCAGTAAGTGGAACTCTTAAATCTGCTAGCTAGCAGTAAACAGGAGGCAATAGCTGCCAATGAAATTTCAGTTTTATCTAAAACCAAAACCACACCAGAGGTCAAAACCGCCCACACCCACCAGAACAAAGGGTGAAACCCCAGCCGTTGAATGTGAGCGGTTTTCATGAGTATTTATTAACGCAGTTGTTTACTTGCGACGTCGACGGTTGATTAGGAAGGTAAGCACAATCATTACCGCCAATGCTCCAAGAAGTATTGGAGCAGAGCTAGTTGTCTCTTCTTCAGTTTGGACAGGGGCAGAAATGGTTACTGCATCCTCAATAACCGGAGCCTCAATCTCCGCACCGCATTCGGCGTTCGGATAGCCGGCAATGCCGCAGATTAATCCTGAATCACCAGCGCGAACCTCCAATGCGCTTTGCAGAACATCCAAGCCAACTGAGCCCTCATCAACAACCACGCAATCAGAGAAAA
>RFSC01000038.1 GCA_009924185.1 Actinomycetota bacterium | reverse complement strand
CCACGCTTTTCTACCTCTTCAATCATGTGAAGTACGCGTGATGGCGCACCACCATGAAGTGGTCCAGACATCGCACCGATTGCACCTGAGATGGATGCCGCAACATCAGCACCGGTTGATGCAATAACTCGAGCGGTAAATGTTGATGCGTTCATGCCATGTTCTGCAGCAGAGACAAAGTAAGCATCAATCGCGCGAACATGCTTTGGATCTGGTTCGCCTCTCCAGCGAATCATCATGCGCTCGACAACTGTGTGCGCCTTATCAACCTCTGATTGTGGAACCATCGGCTGCCATGTGCCACGCGCTGATTGCGCGACATACGAAAGCAGCATCACTGAAACTCGAGCTAAGTTGCTACGAGCCTCTTCATCTGAAATATCAAGAAGTGGTTTCAATCCCCAAGCAGGAGCGAGCATCGCGATAGCTGATTGCACATCAACTCGAACATCGCCTGAGTGAATTGGAATTGGGAATGGTTCGGCGGCAGGAAGTCCCGGATTGAACTCATCATCAACTAGTAGACCCCAAACATTTCCAAAGGAGACGCGACCTACTAGGTCATCGATATCAACGCCGCGATATCGCAGCGCGCTACCTTCTTTATCTGGTTCTGCAATCTCTGATTCAAATGCGATTACGCCTTCAAGACCGGGTTTAAAGTCATCTGCCATGCGCCGTATTCTGCCCCTAAGGACAGTGGCCGCCAACCACTTCACTCCAAGATGCCCTACTCCTTAAAGTGAGGTTCGATACATCCGTGGGCGAGAAGAATTTGAATGAAGGTCTAGGCCTAGACCGAGCCGCTATTAACGCGATGCGTCGGTCATATGGCGAGGAGGGTTTGTCAGAATCGAATGTTGCGGCAGATCCAATTTCCCAGTTTCAAATATGGCTAAAGGCCGCTGCCGAAAACTCGGTAATCGTCGAGGCAAATGCGATGGTGCTATCGACTGTTTCTGACGCAGCACCAACATCTCGCACCGTGCTTCTAAAAGATGTAACTCAAGAAGGATTTACTTTTTTCACTAATTACAACTCTCGTAAAGCAAATGCGATTGCTGATAACCCAAATGTTTCGCTGTTGTTTCCTTGGTATGCGATGGAGCGACAGGTAATTGTTCTTGGTAAAGCAGAGCGAATCTCTGAATCTGATTCAGCGAGTTACTTCGCAACCCGGCCCTGGTCCAGCCAGATTGGTGCCTGGGCTAGCTCGCAATCAGAAAAACTGGAATCAAGAGCAGAGTTAGAAAAGAGCTGGGAGAAGTTTTCGTTGCAGTATCCGGAAGGCAGTGTCGTGCCAAAGCCTCCTCATTGGGGCGGCTTCTTAGTTCAACCAACAAGTATCGAGTTTTGGCAGGGCAGATACTCAAGATTGCATGATCGATTGCGCTTTACGCGCGATTCCGCATCCGCTAATTGGGTGTTACAACGCCTCTACCCTTAGGCTTAGCGCATCATGAGCGATATCAAAATTCCCGATAATTTAAAGCCGCGCGATGGTCGATTTGGTTGTGGACCATCAAAGATCCGCCCAGAAGCTCTTCAGGCCTTGGCTAACTCCGGATCCTCAATTCTTGGTACCTCACATCGTCAAAAAGCGGTGAAGAATGTTGTTGGTCGAGTACGCACCGGACTTACCTCTCTATTTGATCTGCCAGAAGGTTATGAGGTTGTGCTGGGAAATGGCGGTTCAACCGCGTTTTGGGATATTGCAACCTTCGGTTTAATTGAAAAGAAGTCACAACACCTAAGTTTCGGAGAGTTCTCCTCTAAGTTTGCATCTGCTGCAAAAGAGGCGCCATTTCTTGATGAACCATCTGTCATTAAAGCGGAGCCGGGTTCTCATCCAGTTGCTGTTGCCGAAGCCGGCGTCGATGTTTATGCCTTAACCCACAATGAAACCTCAACCGGCGTTGCGATGCCTATCAAGCGACCAGCGGGCACTGATGGCGCTTTGGTTTTAGTTGATGCAACCAGCGCTGCAGGGGGATTAGAGGTCAGCGCCAAAGAGTTTGATGCTTATTACTTTGCACCTCAAAAATCCTTTGCCTCGGATGGAGGATTGTGGATCTCATTAATGAGTCCAGCTGCAATAGCACGGGTAGCCAAGATTAAGGAAAGTGGTCGCTGGGTTCCGGCCTTTTTTGATTTAAGTATTGCAATTGAAAACTCTCGTTTGGATCAAACCTATAACACTCCCGCGGTTGCAACATTGATGTTGCTAGCAGATCAAATCGAATGGATGAACTCCAATGGCGGCATGAGTTTTGCAGCAGGCCGCTCAAAAAAGTCAGCAGAAATCATTTATGGATGGGCTGAGAAAACTTCTTACACAACACCATTCGTTACAGATTCAGCGATGCGCTCCAATGTAGTTGCCACAATCAATTTCGAAGATGGCATTGATGCACTAGAAATCGCAAAGGTGCTTCGCGCCAATGGCATCGTAGACACTGAGCCATATCGCAAGCTTGGCAAGAACCAGCTCCGCATTGGAATGTTTCCAGCTATTGACCCCAGCGATGTCGAAGCATTAACAAAATGCATCGATTTTGTTGTGGAAAATCTAAAGAAGTAAATAGAGCTCTTGAGCACAACCAAATATCAGCGGGATCAGGTTTTCTGGTTACTCGCCCTACAAACCGGAGTTTTTGGCATCTTCATGGGGGGCTTTGGTCCTGCGCTACCTCTGTTGCGCGCTGATCAAGGTGTATCCGCCGCAGTGGCTGGACTTCACGGAACAGCACTTGGTGTTGCCTCGATTATTGCGGGTTATCTCAACTCCTCGGTTGTTCATAAATTTGGACGTTATCGCAGCATTTGGCTGGGCTTAGCGATATTTAACATCGGAGCATTAGCTTTCATCATCCTGCCCGATGCCTGGCAAACCATCACCGCAATATTGATTGCTGGAGTTGGCTTGTCGATGACGGTGAATAACTCCTTCACTTATTTATCAGCACATTACAAGGGGAATTCTGCCCGTGCTGTTTCCCAAGCAAATGGCGTTAACTCATTCTTTGTCTTAATTGGAAACTTTATTGTTGGCATGATTGCCGGCACTCAATTTAGTTGGCGGTTAGGGTTATTGCTCTCGCTACCTTTTGCCATAATTCTTTATCTGCTACTGGGTAGACAACACAACCCCGAGCATATTCCCGATGAGGATGGAAAACAAAAAGGCTCACTTTCAATAAAGTATTGGTTGAGCTGGACCGGATTGTTGTTCACAATCGCAGCAGAGTTTGCAATTGCATTTTGGGGTGCAGCTCTACTTCGCGAGAAAACCGGTTTGTCAGCCGCAACCTCAACAACGCTGGTATTGGCCCTTCCATTGGGGATGATGATTGGCAGATGGTTTGGCACCTATGTATTCCCAGATCTTGGGATTGATAGTCGTCTGAAATTAATCATCGCCCTGCAGGGATTTAGCTTCATGGTGTTTTGGACATCAGAGATTCCAGTTACCTCATTTATTGCCTTATTTGTAGTTGGCCTCGGAACTTCGATGCAGTTTGCGCTGACCTCTCTGCGATTACTTTCCTTTGCCCCCGATAAACCTGATTTAGCGATGGGTAAATCCAGCTACAGCGCTGGAATCGCGATTGGACTCTCCCCGCTATTTCTAGGGTTTCTCGCTGATGAATTTGGCATCGTCAGTGGATTTCTACTGGTGCCAGTTTTAGTTGGATTGGCCTTTATTATTGTTGCATTGGTACCTTCACAAACTCACTCTAAAAAGGCGGCTGCATAAATGAACTACAAAACCCGCAGAATCGTTACTCTGGCAATTCTTTTCAGCTTAGTCTTTTTTGTCCTCGTAAGTGGGCTCTAGGACATCTTCCACAGCAACACTAGCTGGCGCATCACCCTTGTCGCGAAACTGGCTGTAGGTAATTAGCGCAGCTAGTAATGAGATTGAGCCACAGATAGCAATTGTTGGTCTCGTGCCAATTACTTCTGTCATCCAGCCAATAAATGGTGAAACAATCGGTGTTCCACCAAGAAACACGGTCAGATAAATTCCCATTACCCGACCACGGATTTGAGTATCGGTGCGCATCTGCACCATCGTGTTTGCGCCGATAAAGGTCAATAACGCTACACAGCCAATAACCGGCAAGAAAATGGCAAAGATTAGGTATGTGGGTGCAAAAGCTCCCAACACAAGCAACCCACTGAAAATCATCGAGCCCTTCATAACAAATCTTGGACCACGCTTCTTCTCTAATCTTGCAGAAATAATCGCACCTGATAGAGAGCCG
Organism: Actinomycetota bacterium; assembly: GCA_009924185.1. Lineage (GTDB taxonomy): Bacteria > Actinomycetota > Actinomycetes > Nanopelagicales > Nanopelagicaceae > MAG-120802. The sequence goes on along the minus strand of RFSC01000038.1, from coordinate 2,973 downwards.
ATAGCCAAAATGCTGCCTAAGGCACCATATTCGGCAGCACCTTTATCAAACACCTCAGTAGCCATCATTGTGTTAAATATGTTGAAGTTAAGTCCAAAGCTGGTGGCAAAAAAGACGGTAATCATTACCGCCAAGATATCGGGACGCGCTGCAACATAACGCAGCGCCTCTCGCACCTTTGTAGAGGTAGAGGTACGTTTTTCAATAAACAGTTCAGATTCGCGGATGTTTAACAAGGCAATGATCACAATTAGATATGAGATGCCGTTCAAAATAAAGGAAACTCCGGTGCCATACGCTGCGATCAATAACCCTGATAAACCAGGACCTAAGAGTCGGCCGGTGTTGAAATTAGCGGAGTTCAACCCCACTGCATTTGGCAGATCCTCCTTGCCGACCACCTCGATGTTGAAACTTTGACGTACCGGTGCATCAATGGCGTTACCCAGCCCCAAGGTAAAGGCAAAAAACATCACATGCCAGATTTCAATATTGTCAGTTAAAACCAGAACTCCAACTGAAAGAGCTGATAGGCCACCAGTTAAGTTGGTCAGCATCAACACTTTTCTCTTGTTGAACTTGTCAGCGATTTTTCCGCCAGAGATGCTGAAGAAAAGAACAGGAGCAAATTGCAGGGCGGTGACGATGCCAAGATAAGAACCGCTGTTGGTGAGCTCGAGAATCAGCCAAGCCTGCGCCACACCTTGAGCCCAGGTGCCGATGTTGGAGATGAAGTTTGCTGAGAAAAGGATTCGGAAGTTGCGATGTTTAAATGATCGCAATGTTCCCATTGGGTAATTCTAGTATGCTTCCTGATATGCGCAGCGCGGTTCCGGTAATCATCGCAGGTATCGTTCTTTGGACGATTGCTTTGATTTTTGCAATCATCGTTAATGCAGTAGCCAAGATAATCCTGACCTGCGTACTAGGAATTGTTCTGGGCTTTATTGGAATTCAATATACAAAGCGCAGAGCAAAACGCGAAGAGCGGTAATTAACCTTCGATTTCCTGAGCAATTCCACGCAAGACCTTTGCAACACGTGCCGCTTCAGCCTCATTTGGAAAACGTCCATGACGCAGACCGTTACCAACACGATCCAACATCTTGATTGACTCTTCAATAATCACCGCAAGATCCTCGGCTCCGGCCTTGGAGTTGGCAAGTGATGGAGGTGCATCAATGATGCGAACGGAAAGCGCTTGTGGACCTTTACGTCCTTCAGCAACGCCAAACTCAAGCTTGGTGCCAGGCTTTACTGTGGTGACACCTTCTGGCAAAGCAGATGCTGCTAGATAAACATCTTCGCCCTCATCTGAAGAGATAAATCCAAAACCTTTTTCGAGGCTAAACCATTTAACGCGTCCGACTGGCATGACGGGTTCCTCCTAGATAGTTAAATCCTTTTTGCAAGGTTTCGGTGTCGTGTGCGCCGCGGTTTGCGGACAGAGGGTTAGTTTATCGCCTCTGAATGCGCGCCGCATCCATGATTTACCGAGACTACCCGGGCATCTTCAGGAGAGATTGCGTTTGCGCAAACGCCAAAGGCTTGGCGGAATGAGCCTGCGATTGGAAGATAAAAAGCCACAGCTGCCGCAGTTCTTGGGAGCGTATTGAGCAATCGGAGCGTTAGGTCCACGATCCCCTTCAATCCAACGTTTTGCGGCTTGATCGCGACCTTCGATAGAAAGAACTCGCACCCGTCCGGCGCCTAGTTCAAACAATTCATGTAAATCTAATTCTTCATCAGATGGCAAAACATTATTTGTAGGAACCAAACGTGGATCATCAGGAGCAGTTGGAACGATGGTGCCAACTCCAACATCCTCAGCGGTAATGCGGCTGCTGTAAGGAATCCAATCTGGAGCAAGTAAAGCTTCACTGCCCGGCAAAAGAACTACATCGCAAATTGTTGCAACGCTGTCGGCATCAACCTTGGCAACTGTGACCGCCCATCGCCAGCCAACATAGCCAGGTAGAAATGCTTCAAACAAATATGTTGCAACATGATCATCATCAGAATCAATTGAGATTAATGCTCCAACATACTTTTCATTTTTGGCATCTTCTAAAGCCGCTGCGCGCGCAAAATCGGCGGCGTCGAATGGATCAACGCCGCCGACTTTATTTGAATTACCTGAACTCTTCTTGGTCGCGCGAGACATAGAAGAAGTCTACTGCTTTAGAAATCCATATCTCCACCTGGTGCCGCTGGCATCGCAGGCTTTGGTTCTGGCTTATCAGCAATTACCGCCTCAGTGGTGAGGAATAACGCTGCAATTGAAGCAGCATTTTGTAGTGCAGAGCGTGTGACCTTGGCTGGATCGATGATGCCAGATTTGATCATGTCTACATACTCACCTGTTGCAGCATTTAGGCCATGGCCAGCTTCGAGGTGACGTACCTTTTCAACGATAACTCCACCCTCAAGTCCAGCGTTGATTGCAATCTGCTTCAAAGGTGCTTCGACAGCAAACTCAACAATCTTTGCGCCAGTTGCTTCATCACCAGAAAGCTTCAACTTCTCAAATGCTTTCTTTGATGCCTGAAGTAGTGCAACGCCACCACCGGAAACAATTCCTTCTTCTACTGCGGCCTTCGCGTTACGAACCGCATCTTCGATACGGTGCTTACGCTCTTTAAGCTCAACTTCAGTAGCAGCGCCAGCTTTGATAACTGCAACGCCACCAGCAAGCTTGGCAAGACGCTCTTGTAGCTTCTCGCGATCGTAATCAGAGTCGGTCTTCTCAATCTCTGCACGAATCTGATTGACGCGGCCCTTGATCATTTCATCATCGCCAGCGCCTTCAACGATTGTGGTTTCATCCTTTGTGATTACCACCTTGCGGGCTCTGCCTAGAAGATCAACTGTTGCTGCATCAAGCTTTAGGCCAACCTCTTCGGAGATAACAGTTCCACCGGTCAAGATGGCAATGTCCTGCAACATCGCTTTGCGGCGATCACCAAATCCTGG
>RFSC01000037.1 GCA_009924185.1 Actinomycetota bacterium | reverse complement strand
TAGACATTACTGGAATGTGATTCTGCCGTTGCTGCGTCCACCATTGGCGGCTTTGTCGGTATTGATGACTACCTGGATCTACAACGAGTTCTTCTGGGCCATCGTTTTAATTAAGAGCGATAGCAAGCGTCCGATTACTTCGGCGCTGGGTCGTTTGCAGGGTGAGTTCGTAACAGATTTCAACCTTTTGGCTGCTGGTGCGATTATGGCGGCGCTACCTACCTTGATTATTTTCTTTATCTTGAAGCGTCAATTCGTATCTGGTTTAACTCTCGGCTCAACGAAAGGCTAATAAATGAAGGCCATTCAGATCACCGAATTCGGTGGTCCAGAAGTCATGAAGTATGTAGAGCTGCCAGATCCTGTGGCATCAGGTGATGATGTAGTTATGGATGTGACTGCGATTGGAATCAACTACGCAGATACCCACCAAACCGAGGATTCTTATTTATCAAAGCAAACTCTGCCGTTGATTCCCGGCATGGAGGTTGTGGGACGTTTGCCAAATGGGCAGCGGGTATTGGCGCTGGCTGCAGCTGGCGGTTATTGCCAAAAAACTTTGGTTAATCCAAAGCAGGTTATTCCACTTCCTGATCAGGTTAGTGATGGTGCGGCGCTGGCGATGATGGTTCAGGGAATTACTGCGTATCACATCTTGAAAACTTTGGGACATTTCAAAGCTGGGGAATCAGTTGTAGTTCATGCTGGTGCCGGTGGTGTGGGATCACTTGCGATTCAATTGGCAAAGTTGTGGGGCGGATTTGTTATTGCTGTGACTTCATCGGATGAAAAGAAGAAGTTGTGTCTCGAGCTTGGTGCCGATGTTGTGGTTGATGCCAATGTTGAGGATATGAATGCAGCATTGCGTGCCGCCAACAATGGCAAGAGTGTTGATTTGGTTTTGGAGATGGTTGGTGGAAAGACCTTTGATCAATCATTAGAGGCGTTGGCGATGTTTGGCAGGATTGTTATTTATGGAATGGCATCACGCCAAATGCCAACACCGGTTCATCCTGCAACTTTGATGGGTAAATCAAAAACCATTGCAGGATTTTGGTTGGTGAATTGTTTGGGTAAAAAAGAGTTGATGCAGGATGTATTTGTAGAGTTGTTTGGCTTGATCATCAGTGGAAAGTTAAAGCCAGTCGTTGGTGCGACTTATCCATTGTCCAAAGCGGTGGAAGCCCACCAAGCGATGCTGGCCCGCAAAACAGTGGGCAAAATCGTGCTGAATCCGGCCCTATAAAAATCAGGTATTCTTCGCTTCGCTTTTCTATTGCCCCCCTAGCTCAGTCGGTAGAGCGTTTCCATGGTAAGGAAAAAGCAAGCGGCTCATAATCGCTGTGTCGTGGGTTCAAATCCCGCCTCCGCTACCAAATTACATGCGCGTTCGTGAGTAAATCTCGCGGGCGCACATTGTTTTTTGCCAGACCCGAGCGGGCTGGGTATTCTCACGCCCCTGTTCTAAAAATCAGGTTTCAAGAAATAAGGAGTCACCATGGCCAGCAAGAGCGCGGATGTCCGCCCAAAGATCACAATGGCGTGTGTGGACTGCAAAGAACGTAACTACATCACCAAGAAGAACCGCCGCAACGATCCAGATCGTATGGAGCTGAAGAAGTTCTGCCCACGTTGCAAGTCTTCAACTCTGCACCGCGAAACCCGTTAATTAAGAGCCAGCAATGGCTGGATCGATTCGCATCTGTTTAATCGCAGATAATTTCTTAGAGGATTTTGCGCAATGCGTCGCATCCATTCGCGCACATACCCAAACCCCGATTTCTATCTTTGCATCAGGTAATGAGAACAAAGCCGTGCCGGAGATGTTTCCTAATGAGACTGTGGCGTGGCAGAAAAATAAATTGGGCTGGGGTCACACAGTAAATAACTTTTTGAATTCAGTAACTGAAAAGTATTTAGTGATTATGGATCCATCTACCAACTTCACGGGAGATGCGATCACTCCGGTAGTTGAAAAGTTGGATGCTGGTTTTCAAGGCGTGGGTTGGCGTGGCGGCTTAATTAATATTGAAGATGAGTGGCGCAGTGTTGATGACCGGGGTGATGGGGAAGTAGATGTTTTGTTTAGTTACTTTTTTGCAATGGATAGAATGGATAGAGAGTTTGCTTTAAAAGCAGGTGGTGCAAATCCTTCCGCAACTTATTACCGAAATGCGGATATCGAATTGTCTTTAGCACTGCGTGCTGCGGCTGGAAAGTTGTGGCAGATGGAGTTGCCATTGGTGCAGGGGCGTCATCATGGGTATCACGATGCTGATCCAGATTATCGCGAGAAGAATTCGAAGAAGAATTACAGCCGGATACTGGAGAAATATCGCGGGCGTACAGACATCCTGAGCGCGCGGAGATAACCTTCTACTTATGAGCGAGTTATTGGCGAATCACACCAGCCTACGTATTGGTGGGCCAGCCAAGAACTTTGTGCATGCAACTACTGAAGAAGAGCTGGTAAATGCGGTTAAGGCTGCCGATGCAGCAGGTGATGAGGTTTTGATTATCGGCGGCGGCTCCAATGTTTTGGTGGCCGACGCGGGATTTAACGGCACAGTGATTCGAGTCGAAACAAAGGGAAATACGTATCACGTAGATGCCTGCAGCGGCGGAATGATCACAGTTGCTGCTGGTGAGGATTGGGATGAGTTTGTGGCGTGGATTTTAGAAAAAGGTTTTGCAGGACTTGAAACCATGTCGGGAATTCCTGGCACTGTCGGTGGAGCTCCGATTCAAAACATTGGTGCGTATGGCCATGAGGTATCTGAGGTAATTGCTCGGGTGCGCACCTGGGATCGCAAAGAGGGGGCGTACAAAACCTTTAGTAACTCGGAGTGTGAGTTTTCTTATCGCTCCTCGGTGTTTAAGAAGAATCCGGGGCGTTATGTGATTATCGATGTGACATTTCAATTGCGAAATGGCGAGATGAGTCTGCCGATTAAGTACAAAGAGCTAGCCAGTTATTTGGGTGTGGAGTTAGAGAGTCGAGTGTTGGTTAGCGAGGTGCGAAAGGCTGTACTTGCCTTGCGTGCAGCAAAGGGAATGTTGCTTGATGCAAAGGATCATGACACCTGGTCTGCTGGATCTTTCTTTGTAAATCCGGTGTTGTCCGCAGAGGCTGCAGCAAAATTGCCAGCAGATGCGCCGAGATGGGTGCAGGAAGATGGTCGGGTAAAAACTTCGGCGGCTTGGTTGATGGAGAACGCTGGATTTAAAAAGGGCCAGATTCATAACGGTGCTGGTGTTTCAAATAAACATGTATTGGCGCTAATAAATAATGGCAGTGCCAGCGCGGCAGATATTGCGGAACTTGCCCGTAAAGCAAAAAAAATGGTGCAAGAGAAGTTTGGAGTTGAGCTAGAGCCAGAGGTGCGATTTATTGGAATCTCTTTGTGAGTTGCGTGACACAGTAAGTGATTTCTTCTAGGTTTAAGATTTCCATGTGAAGCTAGTCAGGACGATTTATCTCGGACTAGCTCTTTCTATGGGAACAATCTTCGCCCATCATGTTGCAGGTGGTGCTTTTGTAAATCTCCCACAATTCTTATTGGTAGCGGTTGCTACATATGGAGCTGGCGCTTTGCTATCAAGGTCAGAGATGGAAGGCCCAGGGTTGGCAGCAGCAATAGTTGTTACCCAGTTGTTTGGACACGTTGCATTGTCATCTAGGTATGAGAGCTCCTTAGTTATGTATGCCTCTCACGTATTTTTCGGATTGCTTGGTTACCTGGTCTTGGGTTATGTAGAGAAGTTAGCTAAATGGGCTTTTGATCACTTAGTAATTGGTTTTGAAAAACTGCCAGAGATTTGTATAGAGAAGCCAGCAGTTTTGTTTTTGGAAGAAATCAGATCGATCTTTGTTAATCGAGCCATTACTAGATTCTGGAGTCCGGCGCCGCCATTGCCTTCGTTGTAGTTGACTAATATTTTTTAATTTAACTTTAACGAAAGGTATTTTATTGTGAAAAAACGTATTGCAATTTTGGCTGCTGTTTTAACTATGGTGGGATTAACTCCATCATCTGCCCATGTGGGTGCAAGCCTGCGTGGCTTCTCCGATGTAGCAGGACAATCATCAACGGTATATCTGCGCCTCGGACATGGTTGCACTGATGGAAAGAACTATTTCGGCACTGGCGTGTTTGAGGTAGTAGTTCCTGTTCAGGCAGGAACTCCACGTCCAGAGTTCAAGGCAGGTTGGCGCGCACGTGTCGTACCAAGCGCTGAGAAAAACGACAAAGGTGTTGCACTCTTTAACACCATAACTTGGACAGCTAGATCGCCGATGCAGCAAATCGACCATGGAACATTTGCTGAGTTTGCCTTCCAAGTGCGATGGAACCGTGAAATAACCACACCAACTAGGGTCAATTTCCCAACGACCCAGGTTTGCAAACGTGGTTATCAGGACATAGACACTAAGAAGAAAGCACAAAATGATTTCTTCCTGAAGTGGATAATTACTGATGGTTCGACAATGGCAGACACAGCAGATACTGAGTTTGGGCCAGCTCCAAGCATTACAGTTAGACCTGCTGCATAGTTGATTAACGGAGTAGAGAAGAGGTTGAAAGTGAAGAGAATCTTTAGTGCATGGTTTGCCCTAAGCATTGTGATGCTTGCTGCATCGCCAGCCTCTTCTCACTCTGTTTTTGTAAGTTCAAATCCCGGGAAAGACTCTTTGGTCACTCAGATGCCTGCTGAGTTTCGTCTAGAGTTCAATGAAGACTTGTTGGTTGTTGGCAAGGAAGATCCAAATCAACTAACTGTGACAGATAAAAATGGTGCAATCGTTTCGGCAGCTAGCGAGGTGGCTGGGCCATTTATTTTTGCAAAGGCTTTGCCGCAAGATTTTGTGTTAGGTAAGTATGAAGTTGATTATCGAATAGTTTCTGCCGATGGCCATGTTGTTGAGGGCAAGTACAGCTTTGAGTATCAGCCAGATGGTGAAACTCCAGTAACAATCTCAGCGGTTGTAGAATCTCCGACTCCATCACCAAAGGATGTAAAGAGCTCAAATAGCGAACATGCAGAGCATGGCAGTTTTATCCATGTGCACTCTGACCATATTGCGATTGCGGTAATTGCTTTGATTGCAATCGGTAGCTGGATTCTCTACCGAAAGATCAATGACTATTAATCTACTTCGCCTGTGACAGCAGGTTCTTAATGCGGGTTACGCCCTCAATGATGTCTTCATCTGAGGTGGCGTAGGAAAGACGCAGATATCCAGATGGGCCGAAGGCTTCACCAGGAACTACCGCGACCTCCGCTTCTTCAAGTATGAGCGAAGCAAGCTCAGCAGAAGTACTTGGACGGCGGCCATTAATTTCTTTGTTAAGAACACCTTTAACAGACGGATAAACATAGAAGGCTCCTGTTGGGGTTGGGCATTCGATTCCAGGGATTTCATTAAGCATTTTCACAATTAACTTACGACGGCGATCAAAAGCTTCGCCCATCTTTTTAACTGCGGATAAATCATTGGTAAGCGCAGTGATTGCAGCGCGTTGTGCGATGTTAGAAACATTTGAGGTCAGATGTGATTGGAGATTTGTGGCGGCCTTGATTACATCCTTTGGTCCAACCATCCAACCAACGCGCCATCCGGTCATCGCGTAAGTTTTTGCAACACCGTTGAGGATGATGGTTTTGTCCGCCATCTCTGGAACTAAAACTGGAAGTGATGGAGCGGTGGCGCCGTCATAAAGAAGGTGTTCGTAAATTTCATCAGTGATTACCCAGATGTCATTCTTTAACGCCCACTCACCGATTGCTTTGACTTGTTCGGGTGAATACACCGATCCGGTTGGATTTGAAGGTGAGCAGAAGAGAATCGCTTTGGTCTTTGGAGTGCGGGCTTTTTCTAATTGCTCGACGGTAACGAGATAGTTTTGTGACTCATCTGCGAAGACTTCAACCGCTTTTCCACCCGCAAGCTTGATGCACTCTGGATAGGTGGTCCAATATGGAGAGGGAAGAATTACCTCATCATCTTTATCGATGATGGTTGCAAAGGCTTGATACACAGCTTGCTTGCCACCGTTAGTAACAAGAACTTGATCTGCGGTGATTTCGTAATTTGAATCGCGTTTGGTTTTCTTAACGATCGCTTCGCGCAACTCTGGTAAACCTGGTGTTGGTGAGTATCTGTGGTTAGCGACAACTTTTGCGGCTACGACTGCGGATTCAACGATGTAATCCGGGGTCGGGAAATCGGGTTCGCCGGCGCCAAATCCAATAACGGGACGGCCGGCGGCTTTAAGGGCTTTAGCTTTGGCATCGACGGCCAGGGTCGCAGACTCTGCGATGGCGGCGATTCGTGCGGAGATTCTGGGCTTACTCACGGGGGGAAGTCTTACATAAGGGGAGCCAAGCGCGAGTTTTACCTATTGGGGGTGGCTCACCTACACTTTCCCGTCCTGGCGCTTGCTTGATCGGGTCTTGAAAAAATTCGATTATGAAAAGTCCATGCTTTCGCATGTCTGCATGTTGATTGCATGAACAAGGTGCCTCGAAGGGCAGTAGCTCAACTGGCCAGAGTTCCGGTCTCCAAAACCGGCGGTTGGGGGTTCAAGTCCCTCCTGCCCTGCGCAGTTGTTGTACCAAGGTTGAGTAGCAGTAACGAACTTGAAGAGGAAGAGGTTCAAGAGCAGGTATCTCCAGAGGTTGCTGCGTTCCGTGCTGAACTCGCATCTCAATCCGGTGATTGGTATGTCGTTCACTCATATGCCGGTTTTGAAAAGCGCGTGAAGGGAAATCTTCTACAGCGCATTCAGTCACTTCACATGGAGGATTACATCTTCCAGATTGAGGTTCCTGAAGAAGAGGTCACCGAGATCAAGAATGGCCAGCGCAAGCAGGTTAAGCGCAATGTTTATCCTGGTTATGTATTGGTGCGTATGGATCTCACCGATGAATCCTGGTCCTGCGTTCGTAACACACCTGGTGTTACCGGTTTCGTAGGCAACTCACATCACCCAAGCCCGCTGCCACTTTCTGAAGCGGAAAAGATGTTGATGCCACGTGAACTTAAGAAGACCATGAAGCCTGATGTGAAGGTTGTGGACTTCTCAGTCGGCGAATCTGTCACCGTTATGGATGGCCCATTTGCCACCTTGCCAGCAACAATTTCGGAGATCATGCCGGAGCAGGCAAAACTCAAGGTTCTCGTTTCGATCTTTGGTCGCGAGACCCCAGTAGAGCTTTCATTCCACCAGGTTCAGAAGATCTAAGTAGAGATTTAGTTAAAGAGAAACACACAAGGAGAAGAAAATGGCACCGAAGAAGAAGGTCCAAGCACTTATCAAGCTGCAGATCCAGGCAGGCGCTGCAACACCAGCTCCACCAGTTGGTCCAGCTCTTGGTCAGCATGGTGTCAACATCATGGACTTCGTTAAGCAGTACAACGCTGCTACCGAAAAGCAAAAAGGATCATTCCGGTTGAGATCACCGTTTATGAAGATCGCTCATTTACCTTTATTACTAAGACACCACCAGCATCACGTCTTCTTCTGAAGGCAGCGGGACTTGAAAAGGGTTCCTCTGTTCCTCACAAGGACAAGGTTGGATCTGTTACCTGGAAGCAGTGTGAAGAGATCGCAACACTTAAGAAGGATGACCTAAATGCGAATGATGTAGCACA
>RFSC01000036.1 GCA_009924185.1 Actinomycetota bacterium | reverse complement strand
CGCGCACCCGCCACACCTTTTCCATAAAGTTTAGATAAGAGCTTTTGCGATCTCCCCAACCGACTAAATCTGAAAAAGATATCGAGGCGTCGGTCAAGTTTTGCACCTGAGAGACTGAAATCTGCGTGGCTGGGCCGCCATTTACCTCTGTGAAGGCTCCAAATCCAGAGGCCGCATACCAGCGTCTAAATAAAGCAGGGGAGCTAACCATTCCGGCTATTACTTGGTCTACACCATTTTGGTCTCTATGCACGAGTCCAATCAACGTCGCCCAGATTGGCACGCCACGTAAAAAGTTCTTGGTCCCATCAATCGGATCAAGAACCCAATAGCGAGTTCCAGGTCTTATGTCATCTGGTGAGCCAAACTCTTCGCCAACAATTAGATCTGCCGGACGCTCTATAGCCAATAAATCTCTTATGGCTTTTTCAACTGCTCTGTCCGCATCAGTTACGGGGGTGGTATCAGGTTTTGTTTCGATTACTAAATCTTGAGCATGAAAGCGATCCATTGAGATGGCATCACTGATATCCGCTAATTGCTTTAGGAGTTCAACATCACTGAACAAATCACCCGGATAACTCATAAGGTGCTTAGGTTATCGGTTGAGAAGTTGTATTGAGGAGGCGACGAAGCCCCTGAACACGTTGCTGTGACTCTGGGTGCTGCAGAACATAGTCATTTAAGCCACATTTTTCCTCGTCATGAGAGCAGTTTTTTGGACAGCTTGAGATGGCATCTGCCAGTTCTGAGAAGGAACTTATTACTCTGTTTCGATCTATGTGTTCCAAGCCAAAGGAGCGCACACCAGGGGTATCGATTATGGTTCCAGAATCATTTGGAATATCTAGCGCAATAGCACTAGAAGAGGTGTGACGTCCCCGGCCGGTTGCATCATTAACATCTCCAGTTGCACGCACATTTCCACCTGTCAAGGCATTTACCAAGGTTGATTTACCAACACCTGAGTGTCCAATCAAGACCGAGTCTTTGCCGGCAAGAATTGATTGAAGAGCACTCAAATCACCATCTCTTTGGATTGCAAAATTTGTGACCGCCAAAGCATCATAACTTTTTAGAAACTCACTTGGGTCAGCTAAATCTCTTTTTGTCATGACAATTATTGGAGCGATGCCTTGATCGTATGCAACAGCTAAGCAACGATCAATAAAGCCATGACGGGGCTCTGGATTGGCGCAGGCTGCAACAATCAACATCTGATCAATATTGGCCGCGATTGTTTTCTCAAATGCTCCTGCATCATCAATAGTCCGTGAAAGTGAGTTGCGACGGGGTTGCACCATTACGATTCGCGCCAAAGAACCAGGTTGTCCAGATACATCGCCGACGAGATTTACAACATCACCAACCACGACTGAATTTTTGCCAAGTTCACGGGCCTTCATCGCACTTACGAGTACACCTGAATCTAGGCGACAGAGTGTGCGACCACGATCAACAGTCAAAACCTTCGCAGAAACAGAATCTGTATGGCTGGGCCGATCTTTGCTGCGCGGTCTTGTTGATCGAGCGGGTCGAATTCGCACATCGCTTTCATCGGGACGCCTTCTAGCCATTTAGTAATGCGCTCCAAAGTCCAGGGAAATCTGGCAGAGTTTTTCGAGTGGTTGCGATGTTTTCGACCTTAACACCTTCTACAACCAGTCCAATAACCGCTCCAGCTGTAGCTAAACGATGATCTTCATAGGTGTGAAAAACCCCGCTGTGCAGTGGTTTGGGTTGGATATGTAATGCGCTCTCTTCTTCGGTAACCGCACCACCAAGGTTGTTGATCTCAGTTCGCAATGCGACTAGTCGATCTGTTTCGTGAAGTCTTAAATGGCCAATCCCACGCAATGAAGATGGAGATTCTGCCAGCGCTGCGACAGCGGCGATAGAGGGGGTCAACTCACCAACATCGTGTAGATCAATATCAATCCCAATTATTTTTTCGCCACCTTTAATTGTCAGACCGATCTCGTTAAATGAAATTTCAGCCCCCATTCGGGTGAATATCTCACGAAGTTGATCGCCAGGCTGTGTAGTTGTCTTTGGCCAATCCTTTATGGTTACCGAGCCACCACAAATCATTGCAACTGACATAAATGGTGCGGCATTTGATAAATCTGGTTCAATAACTAATTCCTGGCCCCTTAACTCTCCTGGCTTAACATTCCATTGTGAAGGTATGGAGTCATCAACCTCAGCTCCAAACTGTCTCAGCATGGCAACTGTCATATCTATATGGGGCTGTGATGGAAGATCACCTCCCACATGTTTAATTGTTAAACCTTCCTGCATGGCGGGCGCAACTAGCATCAACGCTGAGACAAACTGACTAGAGGCAGAAGCATCGATCTCGATGACACCACCTTTGATGAAACCAGATCCATTAATTGTTAACGGCAAAGCAAAACGATTTTTGTGATCAATCAGAACTCCAAGGTTTTCCAGAGCAACAATTACCGGCCCCAGAGGTCGCTCATAAGAGCGTGGATCTCCATCAAAATTTATCAATCCTTTAGCGAGAGCCGCCAAGGGTGGCAAGAAACGCATCACCGTTCCGGCGTTACCTACATCAATTGAAGCTGGACCATAAAGTTGCGATGCAGGTTGAATGCTCCAGATTTCATCTCCATCAGCAGTGAGAGATTCATTAATCTCCACACCCAGAGATTGAAGGCCCTTCATCATCAACTCGGTGTCTCGAGACCTCAAGGGCTTTATGAGTCGGGAAGGGGTCTTTGCCAGTGCCGCGAGAATAAGAGCACGATTAGTAACTGATTTTGATCCTGGAATTGATACTGTCGCGGCAACGGGCTTCTTACCTCTAAAGGGAGCGCTCCAAAGTTCCTGCGACATATGGTGAAGTCTAGGACATAGATTAGGGGCATGTGCGGCCGATTTGCGCTCTTAGAGGTGATGACAGATATCGCCGAGGAGTTTTCTTCAAAAGTAATGCCGGATAGAACGCTGCCAGTGGATTGGAACATCAAGCCCACTCAAGATATTTACATAATTAAGAATGAAAAAATCGAGATAGCGTCATGGGGAATGATCGCTCCTTGGAGCAAAAATCTCTCAGAAGCTTTGCGATCTCAATCTCAGGCAATCAACGCTAGATCTGAAACGGTTCATGAAAAACCAACTTTTCGTCAAGCTTTTAGAAAAAGTAGATGCTTAGTTCCGGCTAGTGGATATTTTGAATGGGCCACCGAGTTAGGAAAGTACAAAACAAAACAACCGGTTTATATTTCCAATAGTGAAGGAAAGTTACTGGCATTCTCTGGAATACATGAAACATGGATTTCACCGACTGGTGAAATTAAAGAGAGCGTTGCAATCATTACCCGTGATGCGGTCAATGAATTAGCAACGGTTCATAATCGGATGCCATTATTTTTGCCACGTGATCGATGGGATGCGTGGATGGATCCGGAGTTGCAAGACATTGAGAAGGTCCGGGCTTTGATGCAGGTTCCTAAGCCAGATGCTGATTTGCGTTTTTGGCCCGTCGCCGATTTGGTTAACTCAATTCGCAACAATGGCCCAGAGTTAGTGGAGCCAATCGAGACGCAGCCCGAGACTCTCTTTTAGAGGGAATAATCCAATCAAGGTGCGGGTTAGAGGGGTGTGGCGATAACCTTGGAAACAATGCCGACCGAAACTTCTACCCCCGACTCCAGCAGCGCTGGAGAGTTGGTTCGTGTCGATCGCGAGAAAGAAACCGCCGCAGAGCGCACCAAACGTTTTGAAAGAGATGCGCTGCAATACATGAATCAGCTTTATGCAGCTGCCTTGAGATATACAAAGAATCCGGCGGATGCCCAAGATTTAGTGCAGGACACGTATGCAAAGGCCTACACCTCATTTCATCAATTTGAACCAGGAACAAATTTAAAGGCTTGGCTTTACCGAGTTCTCACAACAACATTCATTAATACATATAGAAAAGACCAGCGTCGGCCACAAACCTCAGATGCTGAGCTAGAAGATTGGCAGATTGCAGAAGCCTCATCACATACCAGTGATCAAGGTAAATCAACAGAGGATGTAGTTCTAGAGAATCTGCCTGATAGTGATATCAAAAAAGCGCTGGCAGAAATTCCAGAAGAGTTCCGGATGGCGGTTTATTTGGCTGATGTTGAAGGATTTTCCTATAAGGAGATTGCAGAGATTGTTGGAGTGCCAGCAGGAACTGTCATGTCTCGTCTGCATCGTGGTCGCAAACAACTGAGAGAAAAGTTGACTGACTATGCCCGCGAGCGGGGATATGTGAAAGGAGGAGCAAAGTGAGCGAGATCAACTGCGCCGCCTGCCAAGACTCCTTGGTTCTTTTTATAGACAATGAAATAGAGGACTCTGCCGTATTCAATCAGATGGCATTCCACTTACAGGATTGTGCGCCTTGTCGCAATCAGCTAGAGATGGAAAGAGCCGCTCTAAACCTAGTTCGTTCATTGCTGTCCCGTTCCTGCTGCGAGACCGCTCCTTCCACACTGCAGGAGCGGATTGCGCACCAACTTTATGAGCTACAGCTACAAGAACTTTCTGGTTACACCCAAACTGAAATCATCACCCAGTACCGCCGTACCGAGATAACGATTGATGGCGAAACCCAGATCGAGATTGAAACATCCCATGAAATCAGAAGGGATTTTCCCTTCTAGCTGACCTAGTCCTGCTAGGTTATTAACTGATGCAAAGTGAGTCAGTAGTTGGTGCGGTCGGCATTTCACAGATGGTGGTGCGGCCCGGCGATACCTCTTTGGCGCATGGCAGCGGTGACATGCCCATACTTTCAAACAGTTTTCTTTTAACTCTGATGGAGAGCGCCTGCAACTCAGCGATTGCTGAGTTTCTCGATAATAGTGAGTCCACCACTCTGCTTGAATTCAAATTAGAACTTCACCAAGCGGTGGGAATCGGAACTGAGATACAAGGCTCTGCTACCTGTGTTGCATTTGAGGAAAATGAATTAACTTTTGTCTGTGAAATACATGACGGCCCGCGCCTAGTTGCTGCATCTGTGATGCGTCGCAACCTCGTGGAAAGAGTTTCTTTCCTGGCACGGACCGCCGCGCTTGCTCTCATGTCACAACAAGAGAGCGAGTAGTTCTACTTTTTAGTTGCCCAGAAAATCTCGGCAATCTCATCAATCTTGCCAATCAATTTATCGGCTACTGCAACATCGACTGTGCCTTTGGTTCCAGCCGCACCTGCCAACTTTGTCGCTTCATTAAACAAGCCATGAAGTTGCGGGTAAGCCTCGAAATGGTTGGGCTTGAAGTAATCGGTCCACAGAACCCAAAGATGTTCCTTAACCATGTTGGAGCGTGCCTCCTTGATGGAAACAGCGCGAGCTTTGAAATCTGGATCAGATGAAGCTGCGTACTTTTCCATGCAGGCCTTTACAGATTGAGCTTCAATTTTTGCTTGAGCTGGATCGTAAACACCACAAGGTAGATCGCAATGAGCATAGACGGTAAGCATTTTGACCTCACTTCTAAAAGAGTTCATATTTACTGCAATTGAGTGCAAGACTACCCGTCATGTCGAAGTTTGGCTTCTCGGGATTGGGTTTGAAACGGGTCAAGGTTTCAGGTTCCTCGATGAACCCCACCTACAGTGATGGGGATGTGCTTTTAGTGCGTTGGTATTCGCAACTGCCTTTGGAATTGCCTTTACGTACCGTGGTTGTAGTTGAACGAGATGAAATGCCGGGCATTTTCCTAATTAAAAGGGTTCAAAAATCACACAATGGGTTGTACTGGGTGGAGGGCGATAATCGCCAAACTGAAATCCAAGAGTTAATGAATGACTCTCGGAAGTGGGGCTATATAAACGCTCACGAAGTGCGGGGTAAAGTTTTGTTTAGATTAAAAAAATCTAGCGGGCAAAAACTTCAGCGATAAGAGCTTTTTGCTCTTCTTCATGAACATAAATACTGCCAGTTGCTGGGCTGGCAGCTGCGCGACGAGAGATACGACGCAGTTCGCGGCCATTCAAATGTTCTGCGAGGTTTGCTGAGACAAATGGCCATGGGCCTTGATTTGCTGGTTCATCTTGAACCCAAACAAGCTGTGCATTCGGATGCTTGTTGATTTCAGCCACAATCTCATTGATTGGAAGTGGATACAACTGCTCAACACGAGTAATTGCAACAGAGTTTTCACCTAACTTGGCACGCTCTGCAATTAACTCCCAGTAGATCTTGCCACTGCAAAGAATTAACTTACTTGCGTTGTTTACGGATTCATCCCCAATAAATGGACGGAAAGTTCCAGAGGTGAAATCAGAGAGCTTTGATGCAGCTGCCTTCAAGCGCAACATTGATTTTGGTTCAAAAACAATCAACGGTCTACGGGCCGGATTCATAACATGCCAACGCAACAAGTGGAAGTAGGAAGCTGGCGATGAAGGTTGTGCGACTGTCATATTGTTTTCAGCGCATAAAGTTAGGAATCTTTCGATACGTCCTGAAGAGTGATCCGGACCTTGACCCTCGTAACCATGAGGCAAAAGCAATGCGACTGAGGAGCGCTCTCCCCATTTCTGCAAAGAAGAGGAGATGAACTCATCAATTATGGTTTGAGCGCCATTTGCGAAGTCACCAAACTGGGCTTCCCAAAGGACTAGAGCATTCTCACGCTCGACCGAATAGCCATACTCAAAGCCCATGGCGGCGTATTCAGATAGGAGTGAATCAACTACAAAGAATTGGTTTTCATTATCAAGAAGGGCACGAAGTGGAAGCCATTCGCTGCCATCCTCATGATCTCGGATTACAGCATGACGGTTAGAAAACGTTCCACGTCCAACATCTTGACCGGCAATACGAACTGGATGACCTTCCAGCAGAAGTGAACCAAAGGCCAGCATCTCACCGCCCGACCAATCAATAGTGCCGTCATCAAGCATTGTGACGCGACGTTGTAATTGTGGGGTCAATTTCGGATGAACCTTAAAGTTCTCAGGTACTGCGACCTGAGTAGCCGCAATCTGTCGAGCAACAGATTCAGAGATTGCGGTATTGGTCTTGAGAGGATCAAAGGTCTCTAACTTGTTGAAGGCTGGCTTCTCTGGAAGCTTGTCATGTACTGAGTTAAAGATTCCTTCTAGCTGAGCTTGGAACTCACGAGCGATTTGATCAGATTCTTCCTGAGTAATGTCGCCACGGCCGACCAATGCCTCTGCATAAAGAACGCGAGTAGTGCGCTTTGCATCAATCAACTTGTACATACGTGGCTGTGTGAAGCTTGGCTCATCACCTTCGTTGTGTCCACGGCGGCGGTAGCAAACCATGTCAATAACAACATCTTTATTGAAGGTTTGGCGATACTCAAAGGCTACTCGCGCCACGCGAACGCAAGCTTCTGGATCATCGCCGTTTACATGGAACACCGGCGCTTGAATCAACTTTGCAATATCTGTTGAGTAACGGGAGGAACGGGCTGATTCCGGTGATGTTGTAAAGCCAACCTGATTGTTAATAACAACGTGGATTGTGCCACCAGTGCGATAGCCACGTAGCTGAGACATATTGAGCGTTTCAGCAACTACACCCTGGCCAGCAAAAGCTGCATCTCCATGAATCAAGATTGGAAGTACTGAAAATGCACTCTTTACATTCTTGCGATCCTGCTTAGCTCGCACAATTCCCTCAAGAACCGGGTTAACCGCCTCTAAGTGTGAAGGGT
>RFSC01000035.1 GCA_009924185.1 Actinomycetota bacterium | reverse complement strand
ACGGTGACGGTCTGACCTGATTTTGGAGGATTCTTTGGATCCCAACGCACAATTACCTGCGCGCCCTCATCAGATGCGTTGGCGAACTTGAGTGATGAATCAGCTGGCTTGCCGTAAACAAAGGCATCAGCGCCAAGCTCTTCAACTACCTCAACTTGAATATCAAAGCCCTTAGAGGCTGGAGAAAATCCTTCTGGGCGGATTCCTACGATTACCGATGATCCAGCAGATGCTGGCACATCAATGTCTAGGCCACCAAGTTTTGCTTTGCCTCCAGAAACTGGAGCAACCAAAAGGTTCATGGCTGGAGAGCCGATAAATCCAGCAACGAAAGCATTTGCAGGATTGTCATAGAGATTTCTTGGGGTGTCGACCTGTTGTAGCAAGCCATCTTTAAGAACCGCTACTCGGTCACCCATAGTCATAGCTTCGACCTGATCATGTGTTACATAGACGGTAGTAATTCCAAGTCTGCGTTGTAAAGCAGCAATTTGGGTACGGGTTGCCACACGTAACTTTGCATCAAGGTTGGATAGCGGTTCATCCATCAAGAAGACCTGTGGTTCGCGAACAATTGCGCGACCCATAGCTACACGCTGACGTTGACCACCAGATAGCGCTTTTGGTTTGCGCTCTAGATATGGTTCTAGATCAAGAAGCTTTGCTGCTTCTAAAACTCGGCGATCACGTTCTTCCTTTGATACGCCGGCAATCTTTAGGGCGAAGCCCATGTTCTCTGCAACTGTCATGTGCGGATAAAGCGCGTATGACTGGAACACCATCGCGATATCGCGATCCTTTGGTGCCACATTTGTAACATCACGATCTCCAATGAGAATCGCGCCGGTATCAATCTCCTCGAGTCCGGCAAGCATGCGAAGTGATGTTGATTTACCGCAACCAGATGGTCCGACTAAAACTAGAAACTCACCATCATTAACGGTGAGATTTAATTTATCGACTGCTGGGGTTGTGGTTCCTGGATAGATGCGAGATGCATCTTTGAATACAACTGATGCCATTTTTTCTTCCTTCTCCGGGCAGGTACGTGCCCGACGCTCCGTTGGATGAAGTAAGTCCACATTGCTGTGGATGCGGCGAAGGCTACGCGTGAGTTGAGCGTGAGGGAAGGGGGAAGCACAGGTTTTTTAGCCAGCAAGCCCCCTCTTCTTATAACCTTAGCCACCTTATGGACCCTGATGGTGCCCAAACCAGTATCCCGGCCTTTAACCTGGGGGGCTTTGCGCTAGATCTTGGCGTGGTCCTTTTCTTTATCTTCCTAGCCTCAATCTTTGTTGCGGCCGAGATTGCATTGATCTCGCTGCGTGAGGGTCAGGTCAAATCACTAGCTGAACGGGGCAAGCGGGGCGCCCGGGTAGCAGCTTTGGCCTCCAGCCCAAACCGTTTTCTCGCCGCAGTCCAAGTCGGTGTAACTCTTAGCGGATTTTTATCAGCCGCTTTTGGTGCGGAACGTTTGGGAAATTATGTGATTCCACGTTTAGTGGAGCTTGGCTTGAGCCAAGGGGTGAGTGAAACCCTTTCCTTAATCGGTCTAACTTTGGTGATTGCTTACTTCTCATTGGTGTTTGGTGAACTTGTTCCAAAACGTTTGGCGTTGCATTCAACAGAGAAGATTGCGTTGTTGGTTGCTACCCCAGTTTCAATTACAGCTCGACTCTTCCGCCCATTGATTTGGATTCTCTCTCACTCCTCAGATTTTGTGTTGCGGATTTTTGGTGTTGACCCAAAGGCCTCACGTGAGGATATGTCAGAAGAGGAGCTGGTTGATCTAGTAACTGGACACAAGGCATTAACTGAGGAAGAGCGGGATATTGTTGAAGAGGTATTCAACGCCAGTGAGCGACAGGTTCACGAAGTCATGGTGCCCCGTACCGAAGTTGATTTTCTTGATGGCAACTTAACTGTCTCTGATGCGATTCGTGTTGCGGTAGAGAAGGCGCACTCTCGCTATCCCGTAGTTCGCGGATCAAGTGATGAAGTTATTGGCTTTATTCACGTTAGGGATTTAATGGATCCTGAGGTTGCAGGTAGCAACAAGCCAATCGTTAACTTTGTTCGCGATATTGTTTTCTTGCCCGGCACCAAAGGGGTTTTGCCAGCACTTTCTGAGATGCGCACCCAACGCCAACAAATCGCGATTGTTCTAGATGAGTACGGTGGAACTGATGGAATCGTCACCATGGAGGATCTCGTAGAGACCCTAATTGGTGATATTCATGATGAATATGATGATCAAACAGCTGAGGTTTCCAACCAAACCCGCTCTGGTGATTATGAGATCGACGGCTTAATCTCCTTGGAGGATTTGTCGGAGCAAACCGGAGTTGAGATTCCTGAAGGCCCATACGAAACTCTCAGTGGTTTTGTGATGCACGCTTTAGGTCGCATTCCAGAGATAAATGATGTTCTTCATGTCGCTGGCGCCCGAATGACGGTATTGAGTTTGGAGGGCAAGCGTGTGGGTACCCTGTTGCTATCTCGCGATAAAGACCATCCCGAGATAAATCAGACAGATTCCAACCAGAATTGAGAAGATAACCCAATGAAGCGCGTGTTATCTGGGATTCAACCCACCGCAGAATCTTTCCATTTAGGAAACTACTTGGGTGCGGTCCGGCAGTGGGTGGAGCTGCAAAAAACACATGATGCTTTTTACTGCGTAGTTGATCTGCATGCACTCACCGTTGAAACAGAGCCAGCGGTTTTACGTCGCCGGACTTTGGCATCAGCCGCCCAGTTACTTGCCCTGGGTTTAGACCCTGAGAAGTGCACTTTGTTTATTCAATCCCATGTCCCAGAGCACAATCAATTGGGCTGGGTTTTTGAGTGTCTAGCAGGTTTTGGTGAAGCCAGCCGTATGACCCAGTTCAAGGATAAATCACAAAAGAGCGGCGCTGATCGCACCGTTGTTGGATTGTTTACCTATCCAATTCTGCAAGCCGCAGACATCATGCTGTATCAGGCAAACTTGGTTCCAGTTGGTGAGGATCAAAGACAACATATTGAGTTAACCCGAGATTTAGGACAACGGTTCAACTCACGTTACGGACAAACCTTTGTAATTCCAGAGGCCCATATTTTGAAGAGCGCAGCAAAGATCAATGATCTACAAGATCCAACCGCCAAGATGAGTAAGTCCGCGGCATCCAACACTGGTGTCATAGACATTCTTGACCCCACCGATGTAAATGTTAAGAAGATTAAGAGTGCGGTCACTGACACAGGCAAAGAGGTTGTTTTTGATGAGAAAAACAAGCCTGGAATCTCAAATCTATTGAGTATTCACTCTGCATTAAGCGGTAAATCTATCCCTGAGCTGGAAAACGAGTTTGCAGGTAAAGGTTATGGTGACTTCAAATCCTCGGTGGCTGAGGTAGTGACTGATTTCTTTGCTCCAGTGCGGGCAAAAACCCAAGAGCTTCTAGCGGATGAAGCCGCTTTACTTCAGTTGCTTGCGGTCGGCAGCCAAAAAGCTAGGGCTGTGGCTGCAAAAACCTTGGCGCAGACCTACTCTGCACTTGGGCTAGTCCCACCGGCGCATTAAAAGTAAAGACATGAAACTTCGTTCCCTGCTTCTAATCTTTGCGCTGACGCTTTCTTTAACGACTCCCGCAAGCGCTGAAAATCCTGCCGCTAAAGTTGCGGTGGCTTATGACATAGGTTTTTTGGGGGACAACTCCTTCAACGATGCGGTCAACAAGGCGTTAATTGATGTTAAAGATAAGTACAACTTGGTTGAACCATTTATCCGTGAAGTTCCTACTAACGGTTCGGCAGTTGATCGATTAACCCGGCTTCGTTTTTTAGCTCAAAATGGTTACAACTTGATAATTGCGGTTGGCTCCGGTTATCGCGAAACGGTGCGCAGAGTTTCGATGGAGTACCCACAGACACAGTTTGCGATTGTTAACGATAAAGCAATTGGCCAGATGAATGTCTCGAATATTTTTTATCGAGAGGATCATGGCGCATATTTAGCTGGAGTAATTGCCGCCATCTTTACGAAGCGGAAAGCTGTTGGATTTATCGGTAGTGAGCCAGATTTACTTGTTAACTTCAGCGCTGGAGTTCGAGCGATTTCCAGAAGCGTTAAAGTCATTAACATTCCGTATCCTGATTCGACTCCAGAATTGAAATCTGGGCTAGGAAAAATTGATATTGGTTATGCAACCTGGGATGGCGATGCCTCTGTTATTTCAACTGTGCTGGATAGTTATGCCAACAAGGTTAGGTTGATTGTTGAAAGACCTGATCAATACTTTTCTGAGCTCAGTTCGGCGCAAAAAGTCATCCTGGCCTCGATAAACAAGAATCTCAATCGACCTATTGATCAACTCGTAGCTGCTGCTCTAGAGGAGCGGGCCTTAATCGATGTGATTGATGAAAAAGAGGGGATTTACGGCCGGGAGTACAGTTTGAGAAACCGAGGGATTTCCTTCACTATGGTGGCGCCAGTAAGTAGCGCGCAACGAGCTCGAATAAATCTGGAAACTAGAAAATTCTTAGCCAGTCCCAGATCAAGATAGGTTTTTGAGTAAACCAGCAGCTTCAACTCTGCTGGGATAGGAAGATTGTGTTCCTTTTTTAGTGACACTGTCAGAGGCGCAGGCGCATCCCAATCGAACCGATTTGTCTACTTCAAAACCAGAGGCCAAACCAAAAGCAAAGGCTCCGACAAAGGAATCTCCCGCCCCGGTTGAATCAATCGCATTTACCTTTGGTGCAGAGACATAAATGACTTTGCCATTGTTATCGGTGTAAGCGGCACCTTTCTCTCCAAGTGTTACTACAAAGTTGCAGCCAAGTATTTTGGCTACCTTAGAGATTTCAAACTCATCATCTGGTTGTTTACCATCTGGATTAAGACCAGCAAACTCAGTTTCATTTGGAATTATCCAGTCACATAAAGAAATTAACTCTGATGACAATGGCGCAAACGGTGCTGGATTCAAAATCGTTGTTATTCCTAGTTCGCGCGCCTTCCGAAATGCTGCACTAGTAACCTCTTGAGGGATCTCTAGCTGCCCAATTACAACTTTGGCATTAGACAAGGCAGAAATTGCTTGCTCTGCTTGCTGTGTAGTCATCGCATTGTTGGCACCTGGAACACAGATAATTCGATTTGTACCGCTGGGTTCTACCCAGATTGGGGCCACGCCACTAGCGCCAGAAACTCTGGCGATAAAGGTGGTGTCGATTCCCTGCTCACTAAAGTTCTTAATTGTGGTGTCGCCGAAAACATCATCTCCCAGGGTGTTAACCATTGAAACCTTGGCGCCTAATCGGCTGGCCATTACCGCTTGGTTAGCGCCTTTGCCGCCAAAACCAAGCGAAAATGAGTCTCCAATCACAGTTTCGCCGGCGCTGGGAATCTTTTGAGAGTAGGCGATCATGTCAATCATGGTGCTGCCCACAACCACAATCTCAGGCTGGGAATTCTCGTCAAAAGGAGGCATGGACACCTAGCTTCTCGGGAGGGTGGGTTCTAGACGGGACGATACTCCAAGCGATAAGTTATCTGCAATCGTTTTTAGCAACTTGTTAAAGATGACTTACTAGCTTTTGGGGAGCGGGAATGTCCAACGCGACAATTTCAGATGTAGCCAAGAAGGTTGGCGTCTCTGAATCAACTGTCTCCCGATACTTAAGTGGATTTAAAGTTCGCAACTCTGAATTGATAAAAAAAGCTATCAAAGATTTGAATTACCGACCAAACATCATGGCCCGCAACCTTAAATCTGGTAAGACCGGCATGGTGGCGGTAATCGTTCCTGACATTACCAACCCATTCTTTGCCGCAATCGTTCGCGGCGCTGAGGTCGCGGCCGGTGATGAATACATGCTGCAGCTAATTTCAACTGGAGATGATCCAGAAAAAGAGCAAGCTGCTATTCGCAGATTGAATGGTCGAGTTGATGGTTTGATCTATGTTCCGGCCAAGGAAGATTCTGATGTAATGGCTGAACTGGAAGAGTTCTCGTTCCCAGTAGTTTTTGTAGATCGAGTAATTAGCGACATGCCAAGTTTTGATTCGGTTCTGGCCGACAATTACACCGGAGCATTTAACGCTACAAAACATCTGATTGATCATGGTCATACTGCAATTGCCCACATTGCTGGCCCTTCTGCATCAACACCTGGAAAAGGTCGCACCGAGGGATATTTCGCAGCATTGAAGAAGGCTAAGATTGAAAAAAACCATGATTACTATGTGGAGTCAGATTTCACCGTGCTGGGTGGTTATCAGGCCATGATGGGTTTACTGGCGTTAAAAAAGCGACCAACTTCGGTATTTGTAGGCAACAACCTAATGACAATTGGAGCCCTAAAAGCCCTTAAAGAGTCAAAGGTGAATGTGCCAAATGAAATGGCGGTCATCGGTTTTGATGACCATGAACTATCAGATTTGGTGGACCCTCCTCTAACGGTCATCTCGCGAGATGCCCACCTGCAAGGCGCGTTGGCAATGTCAACGCTGCTTGAGCGGATTAGAGATGGTTACCAATTTCCCCCTAAGCAACTCAAGGTTGATTCCAACCTTGTTATCCGTCAATCCTGTGGCTCGACATGTCGTTACAGGAATATGGATGCAGGTAAGAAAATCTTGAGTTCTTCGACAAGCAGTTAATTACTACTACTAAGGAGATAACTGAATGCAGAAGAAAACCCTACGCAAGCTTGGCGCATCACTTATTGCTGGTGCCCTAGTTGCTACAGGACTTATCGCAGCAGCTCCAGCTCAAGCAGCCGGTAAGACAATCGGTATTGCTTACAGCTTGGGTGGCCGCGATGTTCCAGGCTTTAACCAGCTTGCATACATTGGCGTAAAGCCACTACTTGATCGGGATAAGACCCTCAAGTTGATCGAATCACAGGACAGCCCAACCGCTACCGATGATCAGCGTGCAGAGCGTCTACGCCTTATGGCAAGCCGCGGCGCTAACCCAATCGTCGTTGTTGGTTTCACCTATGCAAACGCCCTTGGCAAAGTTGCAAAGGAGTTTCCAAAGGTTCAATGGGGAATCGTCGATGATTCATCAGTAACAGCACCTAACGTACAAAGCATCGTCTTCAAAGAAGAAGAAGGCTCATACCTTGTAGGTCTAGCTGCAGCAATGACAACCAAGACTGGCAAAGTTGGATTCATCGGTGGCGTTAACACACCACTAATCGCGAAGTTCGAAGCTGGCTTTATTGCTGGTGCGAAGGCGATTAATCCAAAGATCCAGATCCAGTCAACCTACATCTCCAACTTCCCAGATTTCTCAGGATTCAACGATCCTGCGAAGGGATATGAAGCTGCTAAGGGTATGTACCAGAACGGCGCAGATGTTGTTTATGCAGCAGCTGGCGGAACCGGAACTGGTATGCACAAGGCTGCATCAGAGTTGAAGAAGTGGTCAATCGGTGTAGATGCTGACGAAGCAACCTACCCAGCACATGCTGCATACAAGTCCACAATCCTTACCTCAATGCTAAAGCGCGTTGATCTAGGAACCCGTGCCTTCGTACGTAGCGCCCTTGCTGGCAAGAAGACCGCAGGAGTAAGAACCTGGGGCTTTAAGCAAGGTGGCGTTGGCTACACAACAACAGGTGGTTACCTAAAGGATGTAACAAAGGTAATCAACAACTACGCCAAGAAGATCTCAACTGGTGAGGTAAAAGTCCCAACAGATCCAAAGAAGGCATAAGTAAATAAGTAATAACAGGGTGCGCTGCCAAAAGTGGCGCACCCTGTCTTTAAAAAAGGGGAAATTTACTTGTCAAGTGTTCT
>RFSC01000034.1 GCA_009924185.1 Actinomycetota bacterium | reverse complement strand
GAAGCCACAGTGAAAACCTTCACCAAGAAAGATGGTCACATCTGGTTAATGCCAGCAAATGATGATTATCAACCCATCAATGGTGATGATTGCGAGATATTGGGAATCGTTACTGCGGTTTTTCGTTCTGTCAGATAACCGCTGCAAGAGCTAGTTTAGGTTTACCTCTACCCAATATTTGAAAGCTTATGAAGCCCAATCCTGCGCGCCAATCTAACCCCCAGGTATACAAAAAGAAAGAAAACCCAACCCGATAAAGCAAAGGCTTGAGTTCCGGACAACAGAACTCCGACAGTACATCCCAGGGCGATCATCGCAGACCAGCCAAGGAGAACTCCACCAAGAGCTGTCGTAATGCTCTCTCTGAATGAAACTCCAGTGAGCTTGAATCTTTCTCCAGCAAAGGATGAAACAAAAGCTCCGCAAAGCACTCCCAGTATCAGCCATCCATTATTTGTAAACAATTGATCAAGGACTGCAATGCATCCCGACATAACATCTAAACCAGCTAAATTCTCGGGTAGGAGACCAAGGTTGGTCCCCAAACTCCGTGCGGATGTGCCCAGCTGTCTCGTTACACCAAGTGGTTCAATTCTCAAATATGCAATAGTGCCTATAACACCAACCAATGAGCCGGTGATGACCGGTCCCCATTGAACATAGATTGCTCGATGAAGAGTTTCTGACAACTTAGCAGGGGCTGGTTTTGAAGCGACAGTCCTCGAATCACTCCGAGCAGCGCTGCGTAAAGCAATGGCTACCAGAAACACAACAATCGCCAGAGTCAGGAGCAAAGATCCGGAATAACCCAAGTACTTGGGAAGCCAGACAACCGGCGCATCAGCAATGAAATTCAAATACAGCCAGTTCCAGCTTTTGAATCCAAGAGCTAATCCAAATACCGTTCCAAGCAATGCGGGAATAGATCTAATTGAGCCAACGCCCAAGCGATAGATGTGTCCACTGATGCAAGAGCCAGAAAGGACCATTCCGAAACCAAATACAACTGCGCCAAGAATCAAAGGCAGACTCAACGGAGTTATGTGAGCGGCTGGAGGGAGATTTCCACTCTGCGGTTGCGGCAAGAACTGCCCAAATATTAAGGAATAGCCCACGCTTCCAACAGCGATCGCTGCATAAATGGAAATCAAAGGGGCGGAACTTCGCTCTCTAAAGCTATCTCTGAAGATGCAGTAGAAGCAGAATCTTCCCCGCTCAAAAACAATTCCTAAACTCAAACCCAGAACCAAGGAAAGCGCTACGTTATTTCCGTTTTCGCTGCGCGAAAGCACCACCGCTACACATAGGAGTAAGGCTAAAACTGCCGCAGCAACAATAGTTCGGCGCTTTTGTTTTGGAGTCCAAAGCGAGTTAGCGGTTCCATCCACAGAGACAGAACCGCTGACTTCGTTATAGCTTGAAGAGATCAGGAGTTACCCCAAATGGTTCCAGCAGGGTTAGAGATTGGAACACCAACGGTATTTCCATACTCTGTCCAGGATCCGTCGTAGTTCTTTACGTTATAGCCAAGAATCTCGCTCAAAACAAACCAGGTCAGAGATGATCGCTCTCCGATTCGGCAGTATGTGATGATTGGTTTAGAGCCATCAATACCGCGATCGGCATAGAGCTTCCTTAGCTCTGAGACTGATTTGAATGTGCCATCTGAGTTCACATTCATTCCCCAAGGAACATTGACCGCTCCTGGAATGTGACCTGCTCGTATTGCCAGCTCCTGGAATCCGGGAGCTGCGAAGATCTTTCCGCTGAACTCATCCGGAGAGCGAATATCGACCAAGCTTGCAGCTACTCGTTTTTTGGCAACAGGTAGTACATCGCGAATCAGGGTTGCTCGAATAGATGTGTCTACTCTTTTCGTTACAAAGTTGCCCGCCCTGAAAGATGGGACGGAGGTGGTCATCGCTCGACCATCCTTCTCCCACTTAACTCTGCCACCGTCTAATAGCCGAACATCTTTATGGCCGAAAATATTGAAAATCCAAGCACCCCAGGCAGCAAACCAGTTGTTCTTGTCGCCATATAGGACAACCGTTGAATCATCACTAATTCCGGCTCTCTGGACCAATCTGGTGAAGTTTTTAGCTGAAACTATGTCTCGTTTAACGGTGTCGACGAAATCTGTATGCCAAACAAACTTGACGGCATTTTTGATATGACCACGCTCATAAACGCCGGGTTCGGTACTAACTTCGATGATTCGAACCTTTGGATTATCAAGGTTTTGCTCTAGCCAATCAGCACTAACTACTGACCTGGCCTGGTTCTTAGGCGCCGCATTTGCAGTTGGCATCAAAAACCCAAAACTCATACTCAGCGCAATAATTGCGCCAACTAACTTTCTTGCAGATGACATAACTCTCCTTATAAAAATGATTTAGATAAACAAGAATTTAAGACAGTGGGCAGGGCAAACCCAAATAGATTCCCTAGAAAGTTTTAGTTAACAGAGCGTGCTGCAGACACGACAAAAGTCAATGGTGCGTCGCTTAGTAAAGCTCATACACACCCCTTGAAAAATCGTTGAAAAATTACGAGCGGAAATATACAAGAAAAGCAGAATGAATCAAATTCAAAACGACTCAAGAGGATAAGTGCAAACTACTTGCAAAAACAATTTACCCGCTTAAAGCCTAAACTTCTCTAGCGCATGCGCTAAAGAGCCATCCACCATTGCATGTAGCGCGGTGCCCTCAGGCAAATACTCCTCGCTAATAATCTCTCCATGTTCATGCACCTGACTGACTAAATCTCCCCTGTCATATGGCACAACTGTGCGCATCTCTATTCGAGGTCTAGGCAGAGATATCTCGATCGCTTTAACTAACTCTGCAACCCCTGCGCCAGTTAAAACTGAAATCGGATATGCATCTGGTTCCTGTCGCATGATCTGGGCAATCACCTCAGGATCAGCAATATCAGCCTTATTTATCGCAATAATCTCAGGGATTTTCGCACCACCAATTTCATCGATAACTCCCCTAACCGCCTTGATCTGACCGAGCGGATCGGAGTGTGATCCATCAACAACATGAACAATTACATCCGCACTTGAAACCTCTTCAAGGGTTGATTTAAAGGCATCGATCAGGTCATGTGGCAAGTGTTTAACAAAACCCACCGTGTCGCTCAATGTGTAGACCCGACCATCTGAGGTTTCGGCTCTTCTGACTGTTGGATCCAAAGTGGCAAACAAAGCGTTTTGTACTAAAACTCCAGCATTTGTCAGGCGGTTTAACAGTGATGATTTTCCAGCGTTTGTATAGCCAGCAATCGCTACCGAGGGAATCTGATTCCGCTTTCGCTCTTGACGTTTAGTGTCACGCGCAGTTTTCATCGCATTAATCTCACGACGTAACTTGGCCATCTTGTCACGGATACGTCTTCTATCAACCTCAATCTTGGTTTCACCAGGACCACGTCCACCAATTCCTGCAGCACGGCCCGCCTGGCGAGAAAGTGAATCACCCCAACCGCGCAACCTCGGAAGTAGGTAACTAATCTGCGCTAGTTCAACCTGAGCCTTACCCTCTTTGCTTTTGGCGTGCTGCGCGAAGATATCTAAAATCAAAACAGTACGGTCAACAACCTTTACCTTGATTCGATCCTCCAAGTTTTTCAATTGCGAAGGACTTAATTCGCCATCGCAGATCACCGTATCTGCGCCGGTTGACTTAACAATCCCCTTCAATTCGCTGACCTTTCCAGATCCGATAAAGGTTGCTGGATCGGGCTTGTCTCTTCTTTGAATAATCGCATCCATAACGGTTGAACCAGCGGTTTCTGCCAAAGCGGCCAACTCCTCCATAGAGTTTTCCGCATCCTTAACCGTTCCCTCAGTCCAAACCCCAACCAAAACGACCCGCTCTAATCGAAGCTGGCGGTACTCGGCTTCAGAGATATCAGTTAACTCTGTTGAAAGTCCTACGACGCGGCGTAGCGCCTGACGATCACTTAACTCCTGCTGGGTAGATTGAAAAGAATCTGGAATGAAAATGTCGGAGTCGTAATCTGCTGCTACCGCTTGGCTCTCTTCAATTAGCGCATCAAGCTCATCAAACTCACGGGGGTCAGACAAGAAATGGCTCCAGATCATGATCCGCCAACAAGACCGCTGGGCCAATTAATACCGCATTGGAATGTGGGTCAATCTCAACAACTAAACGCCCTCCGGGTGGATGAATTACCCAGCGAGCCGGTAAACGCATTCCTTTTTTGATGGTCGCCGCCAAAGCAACTGCACAGGTTCCAGTTCCGCAGGAACGGGTTTCACCACTGCCCCGCTCGTGTACCCGCATTTTTAACTCGCCATTTTCTAGAAACTCTACAAACTCAACATTTACACCTTCAGGATATGCATCCTTTGGTCTTACTACTGGAGCATCGCTTAAATCACCGACATCATCTATTGAATCAACAAACACCACCGCGTGCGGATTTCCAACATTTACATTTAGGCCATTCCATAATCTGCCATTGTTGGCAGCGGTAATCTCTCCCTCAATTATTTGAACTTGGCCCATGTTTACGCTGATATCTCCAGCTTCCGGAACACTTAAAAACTTCGCACCCGCCCGGGTCAAAATCGAAAAGATTCCCGCCGGTTGGTGACCTCTATCAACCAAATAACGTGCCATAACTCTGATTCCATTGCCACACATCTCTGCCAAAGAACCATCAGAGTTTCGATAATCCATAAACCATTTGCCATCACGTTTTGTGATTCGAATTAGACCATCCGCTCCGATGCCGCTTTGGCGATTGCAGATTGCCGCGGTCTGCTTAGAGGAGATGTTGTTCTTATCCTCTGGATCAAATAGGAGCACAAAATCATTTTCGGTGCCGTGTCCATAGGTGCCGACCAGGTTAGAACTCATATGTTTCCAATATTAGATGCATTGGTAGATAAAAGTACGCGCTCCATTAACTCCTGGGTTGGGGCCTTTTTTAGCCAGGTAATCCGTTCATCTCGAGAGAACCAGGTTTCCTGTCTTCTGGCGTACTGCCGAGTCGCTCGTTTGGTTTCCTCTTTTGCCTCTTCTTCACTCAGCTCGCCTTGTGCGAATTTGATTATCTGGGCGTATCCCAACGCTGCTTGAGCGGTGCGAGCCTCAAGCAATCCCTCACTCATCAGATCTCTAACTTCGCGCACCAATCCCTGCTCCCACATCTTCTCTACCCGCAAATCAATCCGCTCCTGCAATGTTTCGCGCTCCATTACCAATCCAAACTGCTTGGCCTGCGGATACTTTGAGCTTCCTGCACGGGGCAAATTAGCGGTGTATGGCTGACCGGTTAACGCAATAACCTCTAGAGCGCGCACAACTCTTCTAATATTTTCTTTAGGAATTGCTGCAGCAGCTGCCGGATCTAAATCTGCCAATTTTTGATGCATTACATCAGCGCCCAGCTCTTCAGCCTCTTTAGCGATTTTCTCCCGAACCTCTGGATCAGTATCTGGAAAGTTCAAATCATCGAGAATCGCCTTTATGTAAAGTCCGGTTCCACCTACCACGATGGCAGGGATGCCTTGCTCTAACAATTGATCAATCAGATTACGGGCATCGACTTGGTACTGCGCAACAGAAGCTTCTTGTCGCACTGACAACACATCAATTAAATGATGTGGCACTCCTTGTCTTTCTGCCATCGATAACTTCGCGGTACCAATATCCATGCCCTTATACAGCTGCATGGAGTCAGCGTTAATGACATGACCTTTTAACTCTTTTGCTAAGGCAACCGCTAAATCACTCTTACCAGTTGCGGTCGCACCTCCTATGACAATTAATGTCATTTACCGGGAACGCTCTTTAGTGTTGGAATACCTAGCATTACACCTTTAGCTTCTGCCTCTTTTTTGCGCGCGGCAAATGCATCTCCACCGCGGGTTTTTCGCCAACTCACTGGCGCGCCAGTAGCCAATACAAAATGGGGTTTGGCGCTACCAATAACTACTTCAACTATGTCGCCCGGACGGATGCCATCTAATGCATCAAAGTGCACCAATCTGAAATCACGGCTCTTTCCGCTCGCGCGGCTACCCTCAACATCGGTTACTAGAACCTCTGCAGTTTTTCCAACCACATCTTCATTAACCGATTGGGAAAGCGAGTTCATATGTTCATGCAATCTGGTGTAACGCTCGGCAACCACCTCTGGTGCAATCTGATCTGGCATCTCAGCGGCCGGGGTGCCGGGACGCTTTGAGTATTGGAAGGTATAAGCGGCAAGAAAACGTAGCTCGGTGCACAGACTCATCGTCTCCTGAAAATCACTTTCACTCTCTCCGGGAAATCCGACGATGATGTCGGTGGTGATTGTGGAGTGGGGCATCGCCTGGCGCACCTTTTCGATAATGCCGCGGTAGCGATCTACTCGATAAGAGCGGCGCATAGATTGCAGAATGCGATCAGAGCCAGATTGCAAAGGCATATGTAGATGAGGCATCACATTTGGAGTTTCCGCCATCGCCTCAATCACATCATCTGTGAAATCTCGGGGATGTGGTGACATAAATCGAATGCGATCTAGACCTTCAACTTTGCCGCACTCGCGCAGTAACTTGGCAAAGGCGGTGCGGTCACTAAAATCCACGCCATAAGCATTTACATTTTGCCCCAACAAGGTAATTTCATTCACCCCATCTGCAACAAGGGCACGCACCTCATTCAAAATATCTTCTTGTGGTCGATCCTTTTCTCTGCCGCGAAGCGCTGGAACTATGCAAAAGGTGCAGGTGTTATTGCAGCCGACTGAGATGGAAACCCAGGCAGAGAAGGCAGAGTGGCGTCGGGCAGGAAGAGTTGATGGGAAATGCTCGAGCGCCTCTTTGATTTCTATCTGTGCGCTCTGCTCGATGCGCGCTCGCTCAAGAAGCGCTGGTAGCGATCCAACGTTGTGGGTACCAAAAACCACATCTACATAAGGAGCTTTTTTAAGAATCGTTCCCTGATCTTTTTGAGCTAGACATCCCCCAATAGCAATCTGCATATCGGGTCTTGATTTTTTGGTTGGGGCGAGAAATGAAAGATGGCCATAAAGTTTGTTATCAGCGTTTTCTCTAACTGCGCAGGTATTGAAAACCACTAGATCAGGTTCAACGCCCTCTTGGGCTGGCGTATAACCAGCTGCATCAAGCGAGCCTGCGATTCGTTCAGAGTCATGGACATTCATCTGACAGCCCAAGGTCTGAATCACATAGGTACGAGTCGCACTCACGGGGGACATCGTACCTATGTGTAATGAGTAGATATTTAAGAGCGGGTAATGCCTAGCTCTGCGAGAACTCGATTGACGATATTTCCTGAAAAACCCCGTCTCGAAAGAGCTCCATGCATTCTTCGATAGGCAACCTCTGGAGCAAGGGAGCGAACCGAGCGGGATTTGCGCTCTGCAAACTGCATCGCATTGGCAAACTCGGAGTCATCGGAGATATCACTAGTGATCCATTCAATGATTTCATCAGCTATTCCTTTGGAGCGCAGCTCACCGGCAATGATTCGCTTTGAGACCTTTTTGGTGCGCTGTCTAGATTCACTCCAATATCGAGCAAACTCATAATCATTTATGAAGCCCTGCTCTTGCAGGCGAAAGAGAACCGCATTAGCGACCTCTTCTTCGATGCCACGTTTTTTCAGAAGGGTAAGAAGCTCCCCCCTACTCTTAGCTCTTCTGCCCAGCGCCATGAGGGCGATGGTTTGAGCTACTGAGTAGGGGTCGCTTTCTAACTCTTCTAATTGTTGATTAGAACTCGACATCAGCTGCGGCTTCATCGATGGCAGCAACTAGAGCTGGATCGATATCTGACGCGGCGTAATG
>RFSC01000033.1 GCA_009924185.1 Actinomycetota bacterium | reverse complement strand
TTTCTTCTAGCGGTTCGCAAACAAATCATAAGCGCTTTTGTGATGGTGCGGGCCTCCCGAACTTTGTCACTGTTGTTTTTGGCATCTGGTCTATTGACTATCAACTGGGGTGTCTACATCTGGTCAGTAACCGTTAACCGTGTTGTAGAAGCGGCGTTGGGTTACTACATAACACCACTAATAAATGTCACCTTCGGGGTTTTGTTGCTACGGGAAAAACTGCGCCCACTGCAATGGGCGGCGGTAGGCATCGCCTCTATTGGAGTGCTGATTTTGACCGTGGGGTATGGAGCGCTGCCTTGGATCGCCCTGGTTTTGTCGATTTCTTGGGGTAGTTACAGCTTGATTAAAAAGTCCTTGAATTTAGGGGCTTTAGAGACCCTTTCTGTAGAGACTTTTTTTGCCTTTTTACCCAATCTCTTCTTCCTATTCTTTATTGAGTTAAATGGCACAGCAGAGTTTGGTAAAGAGTGGAGTAGCTCATTGCTGCTCTTTGGCGCAGGGGCTGCCACCGTGGTGCCGTTGTTGTTATTTAATGGTTCTACTACCCGATTGCCACTAAGCACAATTGGCATGTTGCAGTACATAACTCCAACCATCATGTTCTTTATTGGATTAGTGATTAATGGTGAAGATATCTCCAGCACCAAGATTGCTGGCTTTGTCTTTATCTGGTTGGCGTTGGCGGTTTTAAGTAGGGATCTGTATCGCTCAAGCCGTGCGATCAACAATGGCCAGGCATAGATTTTCTAACGCGGTACGCGCAGGCGATTGTGGCAGGTTATTCAAAAGCTGCTTGGCTTCATTAGCTAAATCATGAAGATACTTCTTTGACTCTTCCAGCGCCGAGTGCTTGCGCAATTGTGGAATTACCTTTGCCACTGTTGCATCATCCATCGGCGCGGAAAGCAATTTCTTTAACTCCGCATCCTCTGGTTTATTTGAGTTCATGATGCGCAGTGTTACCAAGGTTGGTACACCCTCTTTCAAATCTGTACCTGGCGTCTTACCGGATTGTGATGAGTCGCTAGCTATATCAATTACATCATCAGCTAATTGAAAGGCGATGCCAATCTTTTCCCCAAATGCAGTCAAGGTTTCTACCGTTGTTTTATCAGCACCAGATAACAGCGCACCAAATCTGGCGCTGGTTGCAATTAAGGAACCGGTTTTGTTGGCAACTACCTCGATGTAATGTGAGAGCGGATCGGTGCCAGCTGGAGCACCTTGAGTTTCTTGAATCTGACCAATTACTAGCCGCTCGAAGGTTTTGGCCTGCAAGCGGACCGCCTCTGGCCCTAAATCAGCCAATAAATCCGAGGCCTTTGAGAAGAGGTAATCCCCGGTCAGAATCGCAACGGTGTTGCCCCAGCGGTTATTGGCACTTTCAACACCACGACGCAGCGGCGCTTCATCCATAACATCATCATGATACAAAGTTGCCACATGAGTTAACTCGCAAACTACCGCAGCTTCAATAACTTCACGGGATTGTCCATTACCAAAGTGAGAGGCAATCAAAGTAATCAGCGGCCGAAATCTTTTGCCTCCTGCTTCCACCAGATGTCTTGAGGTCTCAACAACTAATGGGTAATCCCCTTGAATATGCGAGCTTAAGAGATCTTCAACCTCATCAAGACCGCGCGCCAACTCCGCCTCTAGATTTGCATCTAGGTTTGGAATCCCAAGGTTTGGCATCGTTAACTATCGCACGAAGACAGCAAGTGATGCAATCGCATCCAAAACCGGGGTTGGGAAGACTCCCAGAATCACAGTCGCAATCGCTGCAATCCAAATTGTTAGGTTGGTGTAAAGCGAAGGAATAGTTACTGAAACCGTGTCATCCTGCGCATCGGTAAAGAACATCATCACAACAACACGGATGTAGAAGAAAGCTGCGATCGCGCTGGAAAATACACCAGCGACAACCACTGCGATATTTCCACTGTCATAAGCGGCGGTAAAGATGGTGAACTTTCCAATAAACCCTGCGGTCAATGGAATGCCGGCAAAGGAAAGTAGGAATGTGGCAAACAACAACGCCACACCAGGTGAGCGCTTTGCCAATCCAACCCAGCGATTTAGATCAGTTACCTCACCAGATGAATCTCTCACCAAAGTAACCAAAGCAAATGCGCCAAGTGTTGAGAATCCATATGTTGCTAGATAAAACAGCGAGGCCTCAAGTCCTTCTTGGCTCAGTGCCAAGACGCCGGTCAGCAAGAATCCAGCATGCGCGATTGAGGAATAAGCCAACATACGCTTCACATCACGCTGTGCGATAGCGATTACTGAGCCCACAATCATGGTCAAAATCGCTACTGCGGTGAGCATTGGCTTCCAGCTCCAGACCGCTCCACCCAATGCAACATAAAAGATTCTTAGCATCGCACCAAAGGCCGCAACCTTGGTGGCCGCTGCCATAAACGCGGTTACTGGGGTTGGTGCGCCTTGATAAACATCTGGGGTCCAGGAGTGGAATGGTGCAGCGCCAACTTTGAAAAGTAATCCGACGCTAATTGAAATCAATCCAATTAGTAGGAAGGCTTCGTTGGAAGAACCACCCGAGACCGCAACATGAATCGCGTTTAGTGAAACATCTCCGGCATATCCATATAGGAATGCGGCTCCAAACAAGAAGAAGGCTGATGAGTACGCGCCAAGCAGGAAGTACTTCAAAGCCGCTTCTTGAGAGAGCAATCTACGACGACGGGAAAGGCCGGCCATCAAATACAAAGGCAAGGAAAGAACTTCCAGCGCCACAAACAGAGTAATCAAATCATTTGCAGCTGGGAAGAGCATCATGCCGCCGACAGCAAACAAAGTTAGCGGATAGATCTCTGTTTGAATCTTTCCAGTTTGTAGCGCAGCGCGCTCCTCACTAGAACCCGGGATTGCAGAGGCTTGCGCTGCAAAGGCATCGGTGTCAGCTAGCAGCAAAAATGCAAAGAACGCCAAAACCAAAATCGTTCCCTGCATAAACAAAACTGGACCATCAACAACTACTGAGTTAACAGCAGCGGTTGCGGTTTGGGTGCCCCGAAGTCGTAGTACCTGAGCAAAGCTCAGAATTACCGCACCTAACGCAATCGCTAGCTGTAGCGCTGGACGAAGCTTGGCAGAGGCAAAGGCTTCAACAATTACCGCGATTACAGCTGCGCCAAAAATCACCAGCATCGGCGCCAGTGCGCCGTACTCCAGTGCAGGAGAGTCGAAAATCATTATTTATTGCCTCCTACAACTGGGGCAGGATCGCTAAATCCAGCCCGAGAAATCGTGTCAATCGCTGTTGGATTAATAATGTCCAGCGCTGGTTTTGGATAGAAGCCCAAGAAGATGATGACCGCAATAACTGGTGCAATCGCTGCAATCTCGCGCTTGTTTAGATCAGGCAGATTCTCATTGCCTGGAGTGGTTGGGCCATGTAACGCTTTTTGTACTGGAATAAGAATGTACAAAGCCGCCAAGATAATTCCAAAGGTCGCGATGATTGCTGCAACTGGATAACGGGTGTAGGTACCAACCAAGACGAGGAACTCACTGACAAAGCTAGACAACCCAGGCAGTGCCAGTGATGACATACCTGCGATAAAGAAGCTCCAGGCCATGATTGGTGTAACTCTTTGCAAACCACCAAACTCTGCAATAGTTGAAGAACCGCGACGGGAAATCATCCAACCGGCAACCAAGAACAAAGCTGCGGTAGAGAAGCCATGGTTCAACATGTACAAGGTGGCGCCAGCGTGTCCTTGTGAGGTCATCGCAAAGATTCCCAAAGTTATGAATCCAAAGTGAGAGATAGAGGTAAAGGCAATCAGACCCTTAATATCTTTTTGGCCAATTGCTAAGAAAGCACCATAAAGAATTGAGATTACCGATAGCACGATGATCAAAGGTGTGAAGGTGCGTGATGCATCAGGGAATAGCTCGATGCAATAACGGATCATGCCGAAGGTTCCGACTTTATCTAGAACACCTAGCAACAACACCGAGGTTCCTGGGGTTGCTGACTTTGCAGCATCTGGCAACCAGGTGTGCAGCGGCCACAACGGAGCCTTAATCGCAAAGGCGATAAAGAATCCAAGGAATAAGAAGTTTTGTGTTGTGGCATCAATCTGCAGTGTTGAAAGCCCCTCGATATCCATGGTGCGGCCGATTTGATTGCCGGAGATAACAAATAGGCCGATGATGGAGGCCAGCATCAAAAGCCCGCCAAATAAGCTGTAGAGCAGGAACTTCACAGCTGCTGCTTGGCGCTCACCGGAGCCATATCCACCGATTAGGAAGTAAACCGGAATCAACATCGCTTCAAAGAAGACGTAGAAGAGGAAGACATCGGTGGCGGCAAAGACACCGATCATCATGGTTTCTAGAATCAAAATCAGAACATAAAAGGTCTTAACGCTGAAGCGACCATTCTCTGACTCATTCCAACCCGCCAAAATAACAATCGGCACCAGGATTACCGAGAGCAGAATCAGGATTAATGAAACGCCATCAACACCTAGCTGATAATTAATTCCTAAAGCGGGAATCCAAGAGAAACGCTCTACATACTGAAACTCAGTAACGCTTCTATCAAAACCAAATGCAGCGGCAAAGCCAACGCCAGCCACCAGTAATGAAACCGCAAAAGCCGCCTGCTTAATCAACTTGGTATTTGCAGCCGGCAACAAAGCAATTAGCAACGCGCCCAATAGCGGCAATGCACCCATGCTGGTTAGTAGGTTCATAGTGTCACCACCAAGATCGCTACAAATGCAGCCAGGGCACCGAGCAGAATTAGAAGTGCGTAGTTACGAACATAACCAGTTTGGATCTTGCGCATGCCACGCGCGCTGCCAATGGTTGATGCGGCAACTCCGCGGACCATTCCATCAATTACCTTGTCATCTGTTTTCACAAGTACCTCAGTTAACTTCTGGCCAGGGCGCATAAACATGAACTCATTTGCATCATCCTGCAATAGATCGCGACGTGCGACCCGGGTAAAGATGCTGACATCTTGTGGCGCGGTTGCGGAAAGCTCGCCACGGTACTTAGCCAATGCGATTCCCACACCAATAAGCACCGCGGTCACCGCTAATGCAGAGACAACGATTGGTGGAAGTAGCTCGGTATGTTCATGGTGATGCTTATCGACAACTGGGGCTAGCCATTTAACGATGGCTTTTCCGCTGTAAAGCAGGTATCCGGAGGCGACTGAACCAATCGCCAAAACCGCCATAGGTGCCCACATTAAGAAGGGCGACTCATGTGGATGTGCATCATCAGCCCAACGCTTGTTACCAAAGAAGGTCATCATCATCACGCGAGTCATATAGAACGCGGTGATAATCGCACCCAACAAAGCGGTTGAACCAAAGATGATTCCTTGTACGCCGCCAGCGTTAAATGCGGTTTCAATAATCTTGTCTTTGGAGTAGAAGCCCGCAAATGGCGGCACACCGATAATCGCCAAATAACCTAAACCAAATGTAATTGTTGTGATTGGCATGAACTTTGCCAAGCCACCATAACGACGCATATTCACTTCATCATTCATGCCATGCATTACTGATCCGGCGCCCAAGAACATTCCCGCTTTGAAGAAGCCGTGGGTTAGTAGATGCATAATTGCAAAGGCGTAACCGGCTGGACCAAAACCAGTTGCCATAATCATGTAACCGATCTGGGACATAGTTGAAGCAGCTAATGCTTTCTTAATGTCATCCTTTGCGGTACCGATAATCGCACCAAACAACAATGTGATGGCGCCAATGATTACAACCGCAAGCTGCGCATTAGGTGCGTTATCAAAGACAAAGTTAGAACGGGTGATTAGGTAAACACCTGCGGTCACCATGGTTGCAGCGTGAATCAAAGCTGAAACTGGAGTAGGACCAGCCATCGCATCTCCCAACCAAGCCTGCAATGGGAACTGCGCAGATTTTCCAGTCGCTGCAAGTAACAACATCAGACCCATCGCCGTCAATGCGGTTTCGCTAGCGCCGCCAACTTTTTCTTCAATACCTCCGAAGGAGACGGTGCCAAAGTGAGCAAAGGCGATCATTACCGCGATTGATAAACCAAAGTCACCAACACGGTTAGCTACGAAGGCTTTCTTAGCTGCGGTGGCGTACTCCGGCTTTTGATTCCAGAAGCCAATAAGTAGGTATGAGGCAAGGCCTACGCCCTCCCAGCCCACATAGAGGTTTAGGTAGGAGTCGCCCAAAACCAAGAGCAACATCGCCGCAATGAAGAGATTTAAGTAAGAGAAGAAGCGACGACGATCGCGGTCATGTGACATGTAAGCGATGGAATAAATATGAATCAAAGTTCCAACGCCGGTAATCAAAAGCACGAAGGCGATTGATAGCTGATCCAACAACAAGCCGGCATCAACATTAAATGAGCCCACCGAAATCCAGGTAAACAACTTCTGGGTTAGTGCGCGGGACTCTTCGGGGCGATCACGCATCGCCAAGAACTCCATAACGCCTAACACAAAGACGCTGGCGGAAACCAAGGTCGCGAAGATGTGACCCCACTTATCTGCTTTGCGGCCCAACAACATCAATAGCGCCGAGCTAAAGAGCGGCAGCGCGATGAAATAAACCAAGTTTTCAGATGTCATTTATCGGCTCAACAAACTTGCATCATCAACTGATGCAGATCGGCGGGAACGGAAGATGGTGACGATGATTGCAAGACCCACAACAACTTCGCAGGCCGCGACCACCATCGTAAAGAATGCAATTACCTGACCTTCTAGGTTGCCATTCATCTTGGCGAAGGTTACAAAAGCAAGGTTGGCGGCATTAAGCATTAGCTCGATGCACATAAAAACTACGATGGCGTTGCGACGCACAATTACACCGACCGCGCCAATTGAGAAAAGAATCGCGGAGAGATAGAGGTAATTAGTTGGATTCATTACTTCTTGCCCTCCTCATCAATCTTGGGCAAGCCTTCTAGTGCGTAAGACTTGGTCTCTTGAACATCACCGCGACGGTGCAAAACTTCGGCGATAGAAAGATCTGATGGTTTTCCATCTGGCAACAAAGCTGGAAGATCAACCGCGTTGTTGCGGGCATAAACACCAGAGCCCGGCAACCCTGCTGCGGTAGCGATGGATTTGCCACGGAAACGGGCGATAGAACGGGCCCGCTGAGAGCTCTTTGCCGCACCACTCTTTTCAGCCCTGCACATTTCCATCTGAATTGGCATCTGTTAAACCAACTGGTTCGCGGCCATTATCAGTACGTGCAATCAAAGAGGTAAGTGCGCCAACAAATCCCAACACGGTGAAGATAGCGACGGTGCGCAGCCCTTTGATTTTTTCTACCAATGAATCGGAGGAATCAACACCAACCAACATCAAGATGAATAGGAAGAGCATCATGACTGCGCCGGTGTAAACCACAATCTGCACAATGCCTAGGAATGGTGCTTCAAGTGCGATGTAGAAAATCGCCAGAGTAATCATCACCCAAGCCAAAAGAATCGCGGAGTGCACCGCTTTCTTCATAAACAACATTGCGATTGCAGCTACCACCGATAGTGGTGCTAAAACCCAAAACAGTGCCTCTTCGCCGGTCACTTATTCACCTCTTGTGAAGGATGTGACTCTTTAATCTCACCACGGTAATAGTTGTGGTGATCAGAGCCGGGGTACATCGGATGTGGTGGCATCAACATTCCATTACGAAGTGGCGCCAACAAATCTTCTTTTTCCCAAATCAATTTCTCGCGCTTGTCATCTGCAATCTCATACTCATTTGTCATTGTGAGCGCGCGGGTTGGGCAAGCCTCGATGCAAAGTCCGCAGAAAATACAACGCAGATAATTAATCTGATAAACCTTG
>RFSC01000032.1 GCA_009924185.1 Actinomycetota bacterium | reverse complement strand
GTTGGCAAAGTTTTAGAGGGTGAAGAAAAGATTCAAGGCTTGTACGCAGTGAGCGAAAGATTGATTCCTGGTCTTTGGGATGCAGGTCGCGAGCAAACATCTAAAGAGTTTGCTCAGACTATGGTGGTGGAGTTGAAGTTAGATGATGTAACTGCCAAGAAACGCTCGGGTGAAGCGAATGATCCTGATGATGCTTCGCTTCCAATCTGGGCAGGGGTTATTCCAGTAGAGATGAAATTTGGTGAACCAATCACAAACAAAGATTCAAAACATGTTGAGGTTCCGGATTACATAATTAATTTTGAAAGTAATCGAAAAGAAAACTAAAGGGATTGTGTCCTTGGCCGGAGTTGAACCGGCGACCTACCGCTTAGGAGGCGGTTGCTCTATCCACTGAGCTACAAGGACTTATGTGAATCTGACAATAATAAACGAGCGTAATTGAACGGTAAATTGCGAAATACCTGTCTATCGGCTAACGTACACCCGAATCTCGTTTGGAGTTGATTTCATAATGAAAGCCCTAGTAATTGGTGCGGGCGGCGTTGGAAGAGCGATAGCAAATATCGCAGCACGTAGATCATTTATCACCTCAATGGTGATTGCTGACCGAACCCTAGCCCGCGCAGAAGAAGCTGTTTATCGCGTTAAAGACCCTCGTTTTTCGGCAGCCCAGGTCAATGCTGCAGAGCTTGAGGATCTTCGTGAGTTAATCCGTAAAGCTGATCCTGATGTAGTCATCAACGCTGTCGATCCTCGATTTGTGATGCCTATTTTCCTGGCCTGCGAAATTGAAAACACAAATTACATCGATATGGCGATGTCGTTGTCTCGCCCACATCCTCATTACCCACACCGTGAAACTGGTGTGAAGTTAGGTGATGAGCAGTTTGCTCGTGACTGGAACTGGGAAGAGCGCAAGATTTACGCACTTGTCGGAATGGGTGTCGAGCCTGGCATGAGCGACATCTTCGCCAAGTACGCAGATGATCATTTGTTTAGTCGAATTGATTCCATCACCGTTCTTGATGGCTCTAATCTGCGCGTCGAAGGCGCCAACTTTGCTCCTTCGTTTTCAATCTGGACCACTATTGAAGAGTGCTTAAACCCACCTTTGGTTTGGGAGGATGGTCGCGGTTGGTTTACTACCGAACCATTTAGCGAGCTTGAGACCTTTGATTTCCCAGAAGGCATTGGACCCGTTGAGTGCGTCAATGTGGAGCACGAAGAGGTTGTATTAATTCCACAGAAGATTGATGCCAAGAAGGTTAACTTTAAATATGGACTTGGTGCGGAGTTCATCCAAATCCTTAAGACCATCAACATGTTGGGAATGGATCGCAAGGAAAATGTTGAGGTGCAGGGAGTTTCTGTTGCGCCGCGAGATCTACTTGCAGCATCTCTGCCAGATCCAGCAACCCTAGGTTCGCGCATGAAGGGTAAAACCTGTGCGGGTGCATTGGTGCGTGGTCTAGATAAATCCGGCAAAGCAAAAGCGGTTTATATCTACAACGTAATTGATAATGAATGGTCCATGAAGGAGTATGGCGATCAGGCTGTTGTTTGGCAGACCGCTGTTAACCCAGTAATTGCAATGGAGCTAATTCATAATCATAAAGGATTTTGGCAGCCACTTGGTGTGAATGGTCCGGAATGGTTTGATCCAAAGCCATTCCTTGACTTGCTGCCAGAGTATGGAACTTCATGGCATATTCGCGATGAGGATGCCAGCGGTATCAAGCCTTAATTGAATCTATGACTAGACCAATCGCATTAATAACCGGCGCGACCGTCGGAATTGGTGCGGCCTTCGCCGAGCTTTTGGCTCAAGAAAATCATGATTTGGTTATCGTGGCACGAGACCTCAATCGGCTCAATGAGAAAGCTGAGCATTGGCGAAATAAGTTTGGTGTAGAGGTTGAGGTTATCCAAGCGGATTTATCGCGGGATGAAGATATTCGTCGTCTTGAGTTGCGCCTTCAAAACATCAGCAGACCGGTTGACGTGTTGGTAAACAATGCTGGCTTTGGAATCAACAAGAGTTTCACAGTTAGTGACACTGCAGAAGAGATCGCTTTGCTGGATGTATTGGTTACCGCACCGATGAGATTGATGCACGCGGTCCTGCCCGCTATGAAGCAGAGAAATAACGGCACCATTATCAATGTCTCAAGTGTTGCTAGCTGGATGGAACCTACAGCGCAGCGAAGTCATATCTAACGGTTTTGAGTGAATCACTACATACTGAACTTCGCGATACAAATGTGAGAGTCCATGCACTTTGTCCAGGTTTCACTAGGACTGAGTTCCACCAAAGAGGTGGCATGAAGATGGGTGCGGTGCCAAACTGGCTTTGGTTAAGCGCGGATGAGGTTGTGGCTGATGCATGGAAAGCGGCAAAAGCTGGCAAGGCAATTTCAGTACCGGGTGGGATTTACAAAGTGATCTCCTTCATCACCCGATTTGGACCT
Source organism: Actinomycetota bacterium (assembly GCA_009924185.1). Classification (GTDB taxonomy): domain Bacteria; phylum Actinomycetota; class Actinomycetes; order Nanopelagicales; family Nanopelagicaceae; genus MAG-120802. Next base: position 5,420 of record RFSC01000032.1, on the reverse strand, counting down.
CGTCCACTGATTAGAAAGATGGGCATGAACGTTCGTGTCCGACAAAGGCGCTAGCTCTCAGCAAACTCTGTGAACTCTGTGGAGTTTCCCTCACCTAATTGTGAGTTCCATACCTTTAGTATTGGGACATATTTAGCGGCTGTAAAAGGCTTTAACAGGAGGAATCTGGTGCGCAATTCATTCAAGTTCATTGGCAAAGGTGCAACCCTTTTAGCCGCTTCTTCATTGCTGATGGCAATGACCGCCGTAATCCCGGCTGAGGCTGCGAATAAAGCTGGAGCTCGTTGCACTAAGGCAAATGCCAAAACAAAGATTGGTGGCGACAACTACGTTTGTACCAAGAACCCAACTGTTAAGAACGCTCGACTAACTTGGGTTTGGGTTGGTTGCATCGAATCAAACCAGCTTTTTAGAGAATCAAGCGCACGCTTGAAAACCATTACAGATTCAGCAGCTCAAGCTGTAACCATGTTGGATACAGAGATCGCCTCGCTGAAGGCAGAGGCTCCAAAGGATGAGGCTGACGCGAAGGTATTTGATCAGAAGGCTGCTGATGCCAAAACCAAACAAGCAGCGGCTCTGGCCGATGCAAAGATCAACTCTGACAATGCAACTAAAGCTGGTTTAACTACAGCGGCTGGCAAGCAGTTCACTGCAAATGCAGCGACCTGGACTAAGGCGGCTCGTAGCTATGAGTTGGCAGCAAAGAATTTTGAAAGATCTGCTGCAAGCCTCCGAGACAAGATTAATGAGGTTGCCAAGAAGGAAAAGCAGAAGCTGACCGTCTTGCAGACAGTTGAAAACACCAAGGTTGAGGTTGCCTCAACTCAGCAGAACAGAAGAAACGCCTGCCGACCAGGTCTATAAAAGGCCTCTAAAAAGCAAGCCTTAAATAAAGGTCACGGTTTAACCAACCGTGACCTTTGTCTTTGTAGCCTTGACTGGAATTGATTCAAGATTTCTCTTTGCGGGGCCGATCTTTACATCACCGTTGATGCCAAACTCTGCGCGATGTTCTGGGCAAACCCACTTGCTTCCACTCTTTACAACGGTCTCACCTTCATGGGTACAAGAGAGATTCAAGGCGCGGTAGGCATTAGCTCCTTTACCAGTTCTTACCAATGCGATTTCTTGGCCCGCGCCATTAGTAAATTGAACTACGCCGCCAACTTTACGGAGCGCTGGATTTCTAGAGAGCGTTACATCAACCTTTCCATTGGCTAGCACCCTGACACCGGTTGCAGCAATAGCTTTATCAGGAACTAATCCCAGCGTGAGTACCGCAAGTCCACACAAGACTGCCCGACGAGAAACCTCTTTTTGATTTTCCATTTGCTTCTCCTAAATACGATTCAATGGTGAGAATTTATCTGACTTTTAGGGTCATGGCTATTGTGGCGCTAACTGCCTATGTGATTCTCAGAAATGACACAGCACCGGTTTGGCAGCTTGATCTATTGCTCTTCAACTTAGTGGCGGTTTTTGCAGCCTTAACATTGCTGTTCTCCCCTGTTCCAGATGATCGGCCAGGACGTCTTGGGGTTACCGCAGCGATATTGGTGTGGAGCATTGGTTCAATCGCCTCATCTCTAGAGAGTTTCTTTGCCTTGGATCTGCATCAACTAGGGCAAATCTCATACGCTCTGTTTTACCCAATCGCCCTCTATGGAATAACTAGAGCAATTCGATTTAAAGTTTCAAGTAAATCTCTGGAGATATTAGATACTTTGATTATCGCGTTGGGCTGCACCACGATTCTCTCTGCATTTCTGATCCGTCCAGCAATGACCAGTATTTCAGGAAGTAGTTTTGAGGTATTTCTAGCGATTCTTTATCCAGTTGGCGATGTCATTTTGTTGGTGACTGTCTTTACTCTGTCCATGCTCCATAGATTTTCGCTACGAAACCTACTTCTGACTTCTGGGGTATTGGTATATACAGTCTCAGATTTCTACTTCCTATACTCATCACAAGCTGGCAGTTATGAATTTGGCTCCATGACAGATATTGGGTGGTTAATAGGGTTCATTCTTATCTCAGAGGCTATTTGGCACCGCGGTGATGAAACCAATGCTCCACGTAGCTTTAATCCAACCGCTGCGACACTGGCTTTGCTTGGTAGCTCTACCATCTTGGCCATTGCAGTATTTCAACCACAGTACTTCCCAAGATTTATCCTGGTTCCTGCCTTTGCAACAATCGCGCTCTCCTTTATGCGGATGGGCGTTGCGATTAATGATGCCCGCAATATGAGCAATGAACAGATCCTGGCCCGCACCGATGAGTTAACAGGACTCGCGAACCGAAGAAGATTTATGGTGGAGTTCGAGGAGTTCCTACAGAAGCCCGGCTCGGTTTTGATTATGGATTTAGATGGATTTAAGCCAGTAAATGACAACCACGGTCATGATGTTGGTGATCAACTCTTGGCGCAGGTGGCAAATAGATTAAAGCGTTTGATTCCTGAAGGTTCATTGCTCGCCCGCCTAGGCGGTGATGAGTTTGGGGCGTTGATAGCCGGCGAGGATGGCTTTGAAATAGCGCAAGCGCTTCGTGCCACCTTGTCCTATCCCTTTATCTTGGAAGGGCTGGAGCTGAAGTTAGATGTTTCGATTGGGGAGGCAAAAAATCTTCCAGGTGAGAATCTGGCGGATCAGCTGCTGCGCCGAGCTGATGAGGCGATGTATCGAGCCAAACGGAGCAAGGCTGGAGTTGTCACTTGGGCTCCAGAATTAGGCTCACAAGGCATGAGGTTGTAAATTTCTGCTGTCCGTATAAACCAATGAGCCGCAACCCAGATTCCCTGGGGGCTCGACATATGAGGTGAGATCTAAAACCCCTTAAGGAGGTTCCCTAATTGGCAGAAAAGTTCGCTAATCGAGTTCTAATTCTCGGCGCAGGTTCAGTTTCACAATCTGTTTTACCACTTCTTATCGAGCATCTAGTTGATGCAAAACAAATCACAATTATGGATCAGCGAGACAATCGTGCTCGCGTACAAGATGCGTTGAATAAGGGCGCGACTTATGTACAGGATGTCATTAACCGTGAAAATCTAGATGCCCAACTTTCGAAGTATTTAAAGGCCGGAGATTTCCTTCTTGACTTGGCTTGGAACATTGATGCCAACACAATCCTTACTTGGTGCTATGACCATGGTGTCATGTACCTCAATACCTCTGTTGAAGAATGGGATCCATATGAAGGTGGATCAAATAAGCACCCACTAGAGCGCACTCTTTACTACCGTCACATGCGGATGCGTGAGATGAAATCTAAGTGGACAAAGACAGGCGCCACAGCAATCGTCGAGCATGGTGCGAATCCAGGTTTGGTTTCACACTTAGTTAAGAAATCACTAGTTGATATCGCAACCCAAGCATTGAAAGATGGCAAAGCAGCAAATGGTGTTGAGGCTGCACTAACCGCCGAAAGTTACAACCAGCTGGCGCATCTTCTTGGAGTTAAGGTCATTCACATCTCAGAACGTGACACTCAGGTAACCAATAAACCAAAACAATGGGGCGAGTTTGTTAATACCTGGTCAGTTGAAGGTCTTTACGAAGAAGGTGTTGCACCAGCAGAGCTGGGCTGGGGAACCCATGAAAAGACCCTGCCAGTAAATGCTTATGAGCATCAAGTTGGACCAAAGAACCAGATTGCCATCGCACAGCCAGGTGCAACCACTTGGGTTCGTTCCTGGGTTCCTAACTTTGAAATCCATGGCATGGTAATCCGTCATGGTGAAGCCTTCACCATCTCAGATCACCTAACAGTTTGGAATGGTGACAACGCGCTCTATCGTCCAACCGTTCATTACGCCTACTGCCCTACCAATGAAGCTATCTCTTCATTAAAAGAGCTAGAGATGCGTTCTTGGGATCTTCATAAGAACCAACGCATCATGAATGATGAAATCACCGAGGGTGATGATCGTCTTGGTGTGCTTCTAATGGGCCACCCATATAAGTCTTGGTGGACCGGATCATTACTCAATATTCATGACTCTCGTAAGTTAATTCCTGGTCAATCAGCCACAACAGTTCAAGTTTCCTCAGCTGTTTATGCAGCAGTTGCTTGGGCTATGAAGAATCCTGACAAAGGATTGTTGGTGCCAGATGATCTTCCATGGCGTGAAGTTTTGGGTTATGCCGAGAAGTATTGGGGCGGAATCCACTCCCAGGCAGCTGATTGGGATCCATTGATGAACCGTAAAGATCTCTTTGAAGGATGGAATGACAAGAAGGTTGATCGTAACGATCCTTGGCAGTTCACTAACTTCTTAGTTTAAGTAGCGGAAGTTAAGGCTTGAGTGGTTTGGCCGCTTTGATTTCTTCAAGGCGAGCTAACGACTCAAGCCTTTCTGCTGCATGGTCAACGATGCGTTTCACGTATCCCTTTTCATAGCCATCATCTGCTTCCCATGGCTCATGAACATCTTCACCACTCAAGTGCGATAACTCTGGAATGAATCGCTTTATGTAAATGCCATCTGGATCAAATCTCTTGCCCTGCTCTATCGGATTGAAAACCCGGTAATAAGGCGAGGCATCGGTGCCACACCCTGCGGTCCATTGCCAGCCATGTGAATTAGATGCCACATCATTATCAATTAGGTATTTCATGAAGAAATTCGCACCATGTTGCCACTCAATGTGCAGATCTTTGACCAAGAAGGATGCGACCACCATGCGGGTGCGATTGTGCATCCAACCCTCTGCGACCAGTTGACGCATAGCGGCGTCAACAAATGGAAATCCGGTCTGACCCTTACACCAAGCCTCAAACTGCTTACTTGGCTTGTCATATTTCATCTTCTTGAACTTCGCATCGTAATAATCTCTAGAGGTATGAGGGTTGTGATGCAATACATCGGCATAAAACTCACGCCAAGCTATTTCTTTTCGGTAAACCTCGTGACCCTTTGAATTCCCAAGCGCGGCCAAAATAGTACGCGGATGTATTTCGCCCCAGCGAAGATGAGGGCTTAGTCGACTTGTTCCCTCAACTCCAGGGATATTGCGGGCATCACCGTAATCATCAGCTGCTTTCTTCAAAAAGTTCTTGAATCTAGCCAGAGCAGCTTTTTCACCTGCTTCCTGAATTACAACTCCATTTGGAGATTTCCAATTAGGAATCTTTTGATCCTCACTCTTTGGTGTAACCCATTTTGGATTCTTAGGAGCGGCAACTGGTGCCCGCCATCCATGCGCTAACCAAGCCCGATAAAAAGGGGTGTAAACCCGATATGGGGTGCCATCATCTTTACGAACCCGGCCTGGTGCAACCGCGTATCCACTGCCTAGTTGTTGAATCTCTAGACCGGCAGCTTTTAGCTCGGCATCTCTCGCCTCGCCATAAGGTGCAAATGGAAAGGCGCTATGTACTGAATCAGCTTTGTACCGTTTCATAACATCATT
>RFSC01000031.1 GCA_009924185.1 Actinomycetota bacterium | reverse complement strand
TTCATTTGTACTGCCAAAGTTATAACACGGTCCTCAGGCAGACCATAGTAGTGAGACGCAGTCGAAGAGTTCCGATGCAGGAATGAAAATACCTTATCGGCAGCTCCCCTCAACTCCCCTGCCTCTGGAGAGACAAAGTTTCGATCTGATAGATAGTAGGTAGCTGATTTCTCGGTCTCAGCATCTAAGCAACATTTCTTGAGCAACTCAGGAACATTTGGGCTCTCCATAAATCCAGTATGGATCACGATCTGCGTGACATCTTTCCGTATCAATTTGACCTCGGGCGGTGTTGTTGATGTGGGCGTATCTTCTGTAATAACCGTAACGATATAGATTCGTTCCGGAATCGAGTGAAGATTTCTAAGTTGAGACATCACAGCTTGGGGAACTTTGTCTGCCGTTGAAGAGAGATAAATTCCAACCGCATTTGTCCTCTCAACCTTGTTTACCTTGATTAACCTGTCAATTTCTTCCCACTCGGTGGTGTCTTTCAAAAGTGCGGCAGCCAATAAGTTCTGACCTTTTCGCCAAACCATCATCAGGTAAACCAAAAAGGCAGAAATTGCCACCGGAATCCAAGCTCCCTTAAAGAGTTTGGTTACTGTGGCGAGGAAGAAAGATAAGTCAAAGATTCCAAACAAAAAGGCCAGTCCAAGCGCATAGGGCTTTGACCACTTCCATCGATCAATCGCCACTATCGCAAAGGCAATGGTTGTAATCAACATGGTGCCAGCAATTGCAAATGAATAAGCATCGGCCAACGCAGCGGAGGTCTTTAGATTAATTACCAAAGCAATTGAGCCAATTCCTACCAGCGCATTTACTACAGGCACGTAAATCTGACCCTCATGAACTGCATTGGTGTGAACCACCTTTAGTCGCGGGAAGATTCCTAGCTGTACCGCCTGTCTGGCAATAGAACCTACTCCAGTTATCAAAGCCTGTGATGCGATGATTGTGGCGCCAGTAGCGAGAATTACATTCGCTATGGCCCAAGTTTTATTTGGCGCTAAGTTGAAGAATAGATTCTCTAAATTGGACCTGTCCTCAAGCATTAATGAAGCTTGGCCTAGATAATTTAGAACTAAAGCTGGTCCAACTATGAAAACCCACCCAACTCTAATTGCGCGTTTTCCGAAATGTCCAAGATCTGCATAAAGCGCCTCGGCACCCGTGACCGCAAGAATTACAGATGACATGATGATCAAAGTATGAAAACCATGGTGCACTACATAATCAAATGCGTAATACGGCGAAAGGGCTTGAATAACTTCGGGGTTCTTAGACATCTGAATGACACCCAAAACCGCCAAATTCAAAAACCAAAGCAAGACTATGAATCCAAATGGTTTGCCCAGCGAAGCTGTACCTTTAAACTGAACTGAGAAAAGCACCGCCAAGATAACGACAGTCAGCGGGACTGAAAGATGCGCCAAATCCGGATTTAGGGCTCCTAACCCTTCAGTTGCAGATAGAACTGAAATCGCCGGCGTTAAAACTCCATCTCCGAGTAACAAAGCAGTCCCGATCAACATTAAGAAGAAAATTGAAAAACCAGATTTGGTCTTGCCTTTTCTGATTGATTTCGGCAAAAGTGAAAAAAGAGCGAGGATTCCTCCTTCGCCCTTATTGTCTGCACGTAGAATGAAAATCAAATACTTAAGTGAAACCACAATCATTAGAGACCAAAAAATTAGAGATGCAACCCCATATATGTCATAAACCTCGTTGCCAGCCGTACTTAAAGAGGTCTTCATCGCATAAATCGGACTAGTGCCGATATCTCCAAATACGACTCCCAGGGCGCCAAATGTAAGCGCAGCCAAACCAGTTTGCTTGTTCATGTGAGAGGACATGGGGCCAGAGTCTATGGGTTACCAAGCATCGCCGCTTCGAGATTCACAGACTGCTTTAACTATCTTCTCCAAGCCTTTCAAATCTCTGCTCAGCAGCATGAGTCCTGCATCCTCATCTGCGGTTCGAATCTCCTCCGTGCCGATCTTCACAAAACTTTCCCCTTGAAAGTCAATCCAACCAATTCGCTTGTAGAAACCTTTTTCATCTGTAGAGAGCATAGAAATCTCATGAAGATCCAGAGCTTTCTCAGAGAGTTTCTCCATCAATTGGGTGCCATATCCCCTGCCCCAAAGTTCAGGTTTCACTGCTATCGCCTCGACATAACCAATTTGCGTCGGCAGTTCATTTAACCAAATGTTCCGTGTCGATATCGCGCCATGAGCAACTAGATCTCCATCCATCCATCCTAAAAATCTAACTCCGCCCAAAGTGTGCTCCCAATCTTCGGTTGAGAAATCCCCTTCAAAGGCCCCGTTAAGCAACTCTTTGATTTGTTGAGCGAGTCTCGAGTATGGCTCAACTTCCATTATCTCTATTGTCATTTGGGCATCCATAGCAATGATGATTCTTCCACATTCCCACTCTTCAGAATTGGATGGAACCAGCCACCGATATAGACAGCAACCGTCTTTTCGTTAAACTTGAAGAGAGATTAGGTATCAGTGGCTCTCTTGAGTCTTAGTTTTCGAATGTAAGGAAGTGGTGCTAAATGAGCTCATCTTTTGAGTTAGTGCCGGCAGCTTCATTTCCAAATCTTCTTGACCAGCCACTGGAATGGAGCCTCAAGCTTTGGGGAGAAGGTAAAGAAGAGTTCACCGCAGATGACTGGCACAAGTTCTATAGAAATGTACAAAGTGCAGATTACGAAAAATGGGACTTATCTGTAGATGGCAAGGAAACTCTCTATTTAGCCCTCTCCAAAAACACTCAAGAGGTGTTAGCAGTTATTGGATTATGCGACTTTGATGATCTTGAGGAGTTTCGACACCTAAAGCCATGGCTATGTGCATTTGTGGTTCGCGAGGATCTACGCGGTTCAGGAGTTGGCTCTAAGGTGTTAGCCGCAATGGAGGAAAAAGCTAAATCCTTTGGGATAGATGTTGCATATCTATGGAGCGAGGATCAGATGTCCTTCTACCTGAATCGGGGCTATCAAAAGATAGATGAGCTTGTTAAGCCGGGTCGGACACTTCACATACTCAGTAAAACATTGTAATCATTAACTCTTGCTATTTGGGCTTACCCAATTCTATAGAGACACCTGAGAACCACTCAACAATTCCCTTGCTGAACTGTTATACCCTAGAACGTAGTTAAAATCATTTTCAGACAGGAAATACCGTGCGCAGATATCTGCTTGTATCTTCAATATCTCTTATCACAGTTGCTATTGTTTATTTTCTTCCATACGGCACCTGGGCAGAGATCAACTCTTTACCAGCTCATCCCTTAATTGTTCATGGTGTAGTTGTAATACTTCCTATCGTTGCTGTATTGCTCTTTTTTGGAGTTTTCAAGAAATCATGGTTGAAGCAATTTCATGTATATCTCATAGTTGCTTTGACTATTTCTACCGTTGGAGTTTTGGCGGCAAAATCATCAGGAGACTCACTAACTGCCGCGGTTGGTCTACCCGAGTTTCATGCTGAATGGGGCAACAACCTAGTGCCCCTTGCTATGGCTCTTTTGGCCGCTTTCATTCTTTTCTCATTCTTCACTTACTATAAAGAGGTAAAAGTTCTTTCTAGCGTAGTAGGAGGCTTATTGTCCGTCTTGGCAATTGGAACAATTGGTATGACTTATGTAGTGGGACACTCCGGAGCTGAAAGTGTTTGGAAAGAGAAATATGCTCAAGCCAAGTCGCCCCTAAAAAATGAACTGCGGTTGATTTCGCTTGATGAGGTCAAACAACACAATTCCTATTCAGATTGCTGGACAGTGGTGAGCGATACGGTTTATGACGTTACAAGCTTTGTAAATCGCCATCCCGCCGGAAGTCCTGCGATAAAGGAGATGTGCGGAAAAAATGCCAGCGAAGATTTCTTAGGCGAGCATTCCGGTCAGAAGGAACCAGAGAAATGGTTAGAGAGTTTGAAGATAGGGACTCTTCAGCGTTAAAGCATTTGATTCAAATGGTGGGCGCTGAGGGTTTTGAACCCCCGACCTACTCGGTGTAAACGAGCCGCTCTACCGCTGAGCTAAGCGCCCTTCAACTGCTGGCGAAGTCTATAACGAAGCGAGAGCAGTCTTGTAATCGGCAAGATTTCGGGCCTCCGCTGGGCTATTTACTACGCTCCAACGCACAATTCCGCTCTTATCGATGACAAAGGTTCCTCGTAATGCAAGGCCGCGATCTGAGTTAAAAACTCCGTACTTCTGAGCAACCGCTCCATGTGGCCAGAAATCAGATAGCAGCGGGAAGTTGTACCCCTCTTTTTCGGCGAAAACTTTTTGAGTGAACATCGCGTCGCAAGAGATTGCTAAAAGTTCGACAGTGTCATTTTGGAAGACCGATAGATCATCACGAAGAGCGCAGAGCTCGCCGGTACATGTTCCTGTGAAGGCAAATGGGAAGAAAACTACGACAACATTTTTCTTGCCGCGGAAGGAAGATAGTGAAACCTTTTCGCCAAACTGGTTCGGTAATTCGAAATCTGGTGCTTCTTGGCCAACTACGATGCTCATTTATTTTCTTCCGCTCTTTCGGGCAACAAGTCGTGTTGCGGTCCAATCTTTGGATGCTGGAATTGTGGAGGTAAGACTTAATCCTGCGGTTTGCGCTGCATCTTGAATATCACTTGGTTCAACATGTCCATCGCGACCAACCTTTGGAGTAAACAACCAAATAGGTCCGCTCTCGGATAGGTAGGTTAAGCAGTCGACGAGTTCATCAGTTAGATCACCATCATCCTCACGCCACCAGGACATTACGAGATCCACGACTTCCTGAGAATTCTCATCTAGTAACTCACTGCCGGCAGATTGCGAAATCTCTTTACGAATCGCTTCATCACTATCATCGCCGAAGCCGCGCTCTAAAACGAGAAAGCCAGATTGGATTCCCATACGGGCTGCCAGCTGACCTGGCCCCACCGGGGTACTCAATGCCTTCTCCTTTTCTCTTCATGGACTCACTCGCGGCGAAGTAAGTAGGAGAAGTTCACACGTCTCGGGCTAACTCCGCAACTCCGTTACCGGCATCTGGAGCTAGCAATTGGGCGGATTTCACACGTGCCGATTTCACTCTAGACGGCAAAGCGCGCCAAGATAGGCCTGTGAGCCCCAATCAAAACGAGATTAACTCCCTTCCGGACCTTCATATCGACCAGTTGGTGGATACCAACCCAGAAGAGACCGCGGAGTGGCATCAATCCTTTGATTCCCTAGCCAAGATCGGCGGCTCAACCAGAGCTCGTTACATGATGTTGTCGCTGTTGAAGCGCGCACATGAGGCCAACATTGATTTACCTAATCTTCGTCTGACCGATTACATGAACACAATTCCACCGGAAAAAGAACCAAAGTTTCCTGGTGATGAGTTTCTAGAGCGTCGCATCCGTGCCTACATTCGCTGGAACGCAGCAATCATGGTGCATCGCGCACAACGTCCTGGTGTTGGAGTTGGTGGACACATTTCAACCTTCGCATCTTCTGCGGCACTTTACGAGGTTGGTTTTAATCATTTCTTCAAAGGCAAAGATCATCCTGGTGGCGGCGATCAGATTTTCTTCCAAGGTCACGCCTCTCCTGGTATGTATGCCCGCGCATTTTTGGAAGGTCGCTTAACTGAGCATCAGCTAGATGGATTTAGACAAGAGCTTTCACATCCTGGTGGCGGACTTTCTTCTTATCCTCATCCACGTTTGATGCCAGAGTTTTGGGAGTTCCCAACCGTTTCAATGGGACTTGGACCAATTAACTCTGTTTACCAAGCCAGATTTAATCGTTATCTTCACAATCGTGGAATTAAAGACACCTCACAGCAACATGTCTGGGCCTTCCTTGGTGATGGTGAAATGGATGAGCCAGAAAGCGTTTCAGCTTTAACTCTTGCGGCACGAGAAAATCTCGACAACTTAACCTTTGTTGTTAACTGTAACTTGCAGCGTCTTGATGGACCTGTACGTGGAAATGGCAAGATCATTCAAGAGCTTGAAGCTCTATTTACCGGCGCAGGCTGGAATGTAATCAAAGTGGTTTGGGGTCGCGAGTGGGATTCACTGTTTGCTCAAGACACTGAAGGCGCTCTTGTTGATTTGATGAACAAGACTCCAGATGGAGATTTCCAAACCTACAAAGCGGAAAATGGAAAGTTTGTTCGCGATAACTTCTTTGGTCGCGATCCACGCACCGCTGCCATGGTCGCTAATTGGAGCGATGATGACATCTGGAATCTAAAGCGCGGCGGACATGATTATCAGAAGCTTTATGCGGCCTATCAATCAGCAATGAACCACAAAGGTCGCCCAACCGTGATTTTGGCAAAGACAATTAAGGGTTGGACTTTGGGCTCACACTTTGAAGGTCGAAACGCAACCCACCAGATGAAGAAGTTGAAGATGGATGATCTTCAGGCGCTGCGTGATCGTTTGTATCTTGATATTCCAGATGAGAAGTTGGATGAGAAGTTACCTCCATATTTCCATCCTGGTAAGGAATCCCCTGAGTATCAGTACATGATGGAGCGCCGCAGTTCGTTGGGTGGTTCAGTTCCAAAGCGCCGTGCAATTTCTAAGCCGTTGCCACAACCCGATGATTCTCACTTTGAGGTAACCCGTCGCGGCTCTGGTCACCAAGAGATTGCCACAACAATGGCCTTTGTTCGCCTTCTAAAGGATCTGACCAAGGTTGAAGGTTTGGGTCATCGCCTTGTGCCAATCATCCCTGATGAGGCTCGCACCTTTGGTATGGATTCACTTTTCCCAACCATGAAGATTTATTCACCGCATGGACAGCAGTACACCGCGGTGGATCGCGAGCTGATGCTTTCTTATAAGGAATCAACTTCCGGTGTAATTCTTCACGAAGGTATTAATGAGGCTGGCTCCACCGCTTCCTTCACAGCGGTAGGAACTTCTTACTCAACCCATGATGAGCCGATGATTCCGGTTTACATCTTCTATTCCATGTTTGGTTTCCAAAGAACTGGTGATGCTTTCTGGGCAGCGGCAGATCAAATGGCACGTGGCTTTGTTATGGGCGCTACCGCAGGTCGCACCACATTAAATGGTGAGGGTTTGCAGCATGAAGATGGCCATTCACAACTACTGGCATCAACAAATCCTGCGGTTGTTTCGTACGATCCGGCTTATGCCTTTGAGTTAGGTCATATTGTTAAAGATGGTCTACGAAGAATGTATGGCGAGAACAGTGAAAACATTTTCTATTACTTAACTGTTTACAACGAGCCTTATGCCCAACCAGAGGAGCCAGCAAACCTTGATGTAGATGGGCTTTTGAAGGGAATTTACCTCTACTCCAAGAGTGCAAAGTCCGGGCGCAAGAAGCGCCGCGCCAACATCTTGGCTTCTGGTGTTGCTCTTAACTGGGCGCTAAAAGCGCAGAAATTATTGGCTGAGGATTGGAAGGTTCAGGCCAATGTCTGGAGCGTTACCTCTTGGAATGAATTGCGTCGCGATGGCCTAGAGGTTGATCGCCATAATTTGTTAAACCCACTTTCCAAGAAGAAGGCTTTCCTAACTCAAAAACTTGAGGCTTATGATGGCAGCGTATTGGCGGTAAGTGATTTCATGCGCACCGTACAAGATCAAATTGCACCTTGGGTGCCGCAAGAGTTTTCTTCACTTGGTACTGATGGCTTTGGTCTATCAGATACCCGCGGGGCACTACGTCGTCACTTCAAAGTTGATGCAGAGTCAATTGTGGTCGGAGTTCTTTCCCAATTAGCAACAGAAGGAAAGATTTCACCAAAACTAGTTAAGGCCGCTATTGAAAAGTATCAGCTTGATAATGTGACCGCGGCAGATCCTGGAAACACAGAAGGAACTGGATGATCGGTCGCTTTCCCATCCTAGATGTATCCCCCGTTGTTGAATTCGGTGGAGAGTATGTTGGTGCGAAAGCGATTGTTAATGAGGCCGTAAAGGTTAGTGCCACAATAATTCGAGAGGGTCATGAAGGCTTTTCTCCCTATGTAATTCTGCTTGATCCAAAAGGTAAAGAGGTA